>JBBQBU010000051.1:0-18345 GCA_038318015.1 Chloroflexota bacterium
GGCCGGGCCGAACGGGTTGCCGGCGTCGACGAGCTGGTCGCCGAGCCCGCCGAGGAACGCGCCCCACGCGGCTATCGAGGCCGGGCGGCCCGCGCCGGGGGGGGCCGCCCCTTCATTGGTATGTTTGACCGCGCTACGATCCAGCCTGCCATGCCCGGGGCGAGCCACTTGGGCGCTGCGCGACGACCCGCACGCTTACTCGTCCTCTTACCGCGACCGAATCTTGCGGCGCTTCTGCGGTGGAGCGACATGGTGCTCCCGCACCATCCTCATCGTCCACTGTCGTAGCTTGGCCGGACATCGTGTTGCTCATGGCATGGGTCCATCCTCTCACACCCCAGAGCCGCCACTATTCCCGAGGCGGTTCACCTGCCGCTGGTGGGCGGTCGCGTTGGTACACTTGCGACTGGTGGGAGACTTGACGAGATGCGCGTCAACGGGGCCTGGACGGTCAGCGCCGTCGCCATCGCGGCGCTTATCCTGGTCGCCGCGACACTGTACGCACGCAATCTGGGTGCGTTTGCAAATCTCGACAACGTCGTCTCGGCGCTATCTGGACGGCCGGAGATCACCGAGCCGGTCGGCGACCTACCGTGGGTGGTGCGAGCAGCCCAACGGAGCGGAGACTCACTGACCGCCGTCATGTTTGCCAACGGGCAGTTCGTGGCCGTGGGCGCTAACGGCGCGGTGCTGACATCGCCAGATGGGATCGTGTGGACCCGAGTAGCAACCCTCCCAGCCAACCTCTTGCGGTCGCTGACATTCGCGGATGGCGTCTATGTGACTGTCGGATCGGAAGGTGCACTCTTCACCGCAAGCGACCCGTCAACCTGGATTCAGCACGACTCTGGCACCGCTGAGTGGCTCAATGCCGTTGCCAATGGAAACGGTCGCTTCGTCGCCGCGAGTCATGGATTTGCGGTCACGTCTCGCGACGGGAGCCATTGGACAAAACTCCAGAGCGGCTCGACACTGCGCGACATGATGTGGGATGGCACGCATTTCCGCGCAGTCGGGCCGATCAGGATGTTTCCGGCACCATTTCCGGACCAGGCGACGGCTCCGGATCGGAAAATGTGGGGATGAACCGATACCCTCGCCCTGGTACTGTCGCGATGAAGCGCGGCTTACGCCAATCATTCTGCAGCTTCGCGCGCAGGTTGCGAATGTGGCGATCGACGACGTTGCTCTCGGACACGTAGTCGGCACCCCAGAGCGCATCCAGGATCTCGTCGCGGGTCACCAGCCGGCCGGCATTTGCGGCCAGGAGATAGAGCAAGCTTTGTTCGAGGCCCGTCAGATGCAGCGCTGAGGTACCCGCCCGAACCAGGCGCTGGAGGATATCGATCTCCAACTCGCCAAGCTTCTGCACTGGATTGAACGGCACCACGTGTCCCAGGACCCGTCGGGTCAGCACCATGATGCGCGCCAGCAGCTCCTCGGGCGAAAACGGGATGGTCATGATGTCGTCAACGCCCTGCTCGAATGCCGCGAGCTTGGTCTTCAAGTCGCCGCGCCGGGTCAGAGCGAGCGTCGGTATCCTCGTGCCGCCAACGTCGGCCGACAATCCCATCTGCCGCACCAGCTTGTCACCGCCGATGTCCATATCGACGACTGCTAGCTGCGGCAGCCACTCTGTGAGCGCAGCTGACGCCTCGGCCAGATCTTTCGCCTGCCGGGTGGCGTAGATGCCGTGATTCAGCGTCAGCGCGATGACCTCCGCGATCAGCGGCTGGTCGGCCATGACGAGCACACGCGTCGGCTGGCTTGATCGGTCAGTCTGCACACATCCACCTTGCTGGCACGCCCCGCGGGCCTGGCCGAGATTCTCGCCTCGACGTCCGGCCGTCTTGGTCTTCCGGCCGCCCCTGCCCGCGAGTCGCGCACGACCCCAGATAGTAACGTACCCGGCGCGCCGGGGCAGCGCACGCACACGATGTGACAATGTGTACCCGCATGACGAAATGCTCATGACAGACCATCACAGATCTGTGATGGTGATTGCAGGGCGGGCCGGCTCGGTCGTCCGCGTCAGACAGTTCGAGTCGGGCCGCATACGCATCGCAGCCAGCACGAGGGCGGTCCCGGAGTCTCGGGACATGGGGCGCACACCAATGAACCAACTGATATACCGATCACCACTCGACCACGCCGAACCGGCTGCCACCGACGTGTCGATCATGCCGGGGGTTCCCGCGACGAACGGCGAGGCCGCACCGTCGCTTTCCGTCGAAAGCTGGCAGCGTCACGCGTGGCCGCCGGCGGCGACCGTGATGCCGCTGGATTCGGCCGTGCTCTCAAGCATCATCGCCATCCTTCCTCAGGCTCTGGTGGTCATGGATGTGAACCTCCGCGTCCGCCACGCCAATCCTGCCTTCTACCGTCTGGCTCAGCTCTCGCCAGAGGAAACCGACGGTCGGCTGTTGGCGGAACTGGGCGAGGGCGAGTGGGACATTCCCTGGCTCTCAGCGGTGCAGCAGCAGCTCTCCTACACCCACGATGACGGTGAGATCGACGATCTGGAGATCGAGCAGCAGCTTGAGGCGAGCGCGCCGCGAACCCTGCTGCTGAGCGCCCAGAGACTGACCAATCTCGAAAACGAAACGTTGGTGCTCCTGACTATCCAGGACATCAGCGAGCGCAAGGCGATGGAACAGCGGCGGAGTGACTTCATCCTGCTGCTGGCACACGAGTTGCGTCATCCGGTCACGTCGATCCGAGGGTACGCCCAACTGCTGCAACGGCGGAACACCGGCGACGAGCGCGCCCTCGCCACGGTTGTCGCGCAGACCCGGCAGATGGAGCGTCTCATCGACGACCTGCTGGACGGCTCGTCTCGCGGGGCCGGTGAGCTTCGCCTGGAGCGTGAACCGACTGACCTGTTGGCGCTGGTGCGTGCATCGGTGCAGCATGCCCGCCTTTCGAGCGACGCCCACCCCGTCCGCCTGGAGCTTCCAGACGGGGCACTCGTCGGCCAGTGGGACAGCGGCCGACTGTCGCAAGTGTTCGACAATCTGCTCGACAACGCCATCAAGTACTCGCCGGATGGCGGCAAGATCGTCGTGCGAATCGAGGCAGACGACGCGCTGGTCCAGGTGAGCGTTCAGGATCAGGGCGTGGGCATCGCGTCCGACGACCTCCCACGGGTTTTTGACCAATTCTATCGAGTGGCGGCCACCGCCAGGACGATGCGCGGGCTCGGGCTTGGGCTGCCACTCGTCAAGACCCTGATCGCCGCGCACGGCGGATCGGTCGCCGTCGAATCGGTGCCGGCCCAGGGCAGCACCTTCCGCGTCACCCTCCCGCTGACGTCGGTGGACGGTCTGGAATCGCCCCTCAATGAAACTCCAAGAACCAGGCATTCCGCTGCGGACGTGTGCTTGCTCTCGGGACCGCAGTCTCGGCTCGAACACGCGCTGGCGATGATCGAGCGGTGCCGCGACCAGCCACCCGCCGTGCTGAAGCGTTGGGTAAAGGGTGCAGCCAGGCACACACAACCCGTGATGTCTACGCCATCGGGGAACGGAATGTGCGAGCCACATGCTGACGGCCAGACCCACACGAGAGGACCTCAATGATCAGAGAACCTTCCGTTTCGCGAAAGGGTTGGATGACGCGCGCCAACCTCGTGTGCACGCTCTGTGCTCGCGCGGTTGCACGCGTCGAGAGGAACGCGACACAGCCGCTGTTGACCTCGATTCGACTGCAAGACGCCAGCCATGCTGAAGCAGTCCGGCGCCGACGCTGCCCGCACTGCTCGGGGCGTCTGTGGCTACAGGACCACGAGGAGATCTACGCGGAGCGGCTCGCGCTCAGCGAAGAGGATCTCCGTCCGCGCCGGGGTCGCCCTCGGAATATACCGAGGGCGTCGTGAACCGCGGCCTCGGGACGAGCCTCCAACTGCCGATTCGCGAGCGGCGGGCTGTCCGTGCCCGCGTTCGCCGGCTGGCTCACGACTCGGGAACTCCAGAACTGGACATCCTGGCCCTGGTGCTGTTCCGGGTGAGAGCAGCCGATCGTACTGGGATGACGGCAGTTGCAGCGATCTGGCTGGATGCGTTGGCTCAACTCCTGGCGGCCGAGATCAATCTGGTGGGCGGCGAGTAGCCCGTGACTCGCGTCACCGCATCTCCGTGGGCCCCAACGATCACTGACATACAGCTGCGGGCCTGCGGTCCCATCGGATTGAATACCACCATCCGCCATCGCGATCCGCGCGCACCCCGCAAGCTGAGCGCCTACCATGAGGCAGCACACGCCATCGTCGCGTACAAGCTTGGCTGCACCGTCGGACATGTCAACATCACCCAGGCAACGACTCGTGGTGGAGAGTGCGTCCATACGACGCCAGACAGCTACCGAGTGCCGGGTGTCCGGAACATACCCGGGACGACCATTCGACAGCAGACGACGGAGCAGGAGCGGGTGGCGATGGCGATCCGCCAACGGGACACCACGACTGCCACTGCGGCACTTGCGGGAGTGGCCCTGGAAGATATCGCACGTGCCGTACCCGCACTTGACCTGCTCCCAGGAGACGAGGCGCTGATCGGGACGATGCTCGAAGGGCAGGAGCTCCGATCGAGAACGGATATCCACCAAGCCGCCGAAGCGTGCCGTCGCCAGCACCGGACCGACAAAGGGCGCGATCAATTCTTCCGTCGTGCTCGTGCGAGGGCTGCCCGAATCATGATCGCGAACTGGCCGTCGCTGACCGCCGTGGCCGAAGCGCTCCTGGAGCGCGGGACCCTCGACGGACAGGAGTTCGACAACCTGGTGCGGGCCACGGCCCGTCGCGGCAGCCGCCCGCCCGGCTGATGCTTCGCCAGATCCTGGCCCGCATCACCAACCACGACATCCGCTTGATGCTGCTGATGGCGGTGCTCGTCGGCGTCGTGGGTATGCTCTGCATGACCGACGTGAGGTGCCACCCGCGCGGCGGCACCGATGCACCTATGGGCTGCGAACATCCTGTCACATCGGGTACCGTACCCTTGATGATGAGCGTCCCGGTGATGTGGGCGCTTGTGGGAGAGGCACGATGAAGCTCTGCTACGCGATGCGGCGCGGGGTGTTTTACCCCGGCATGCAGGACCAGTTCGGCACTATGCCCGAGAAGGAGTATCGGCCTGGCTACCTCAAGCTCGTCAAGTCGTACGGGTTCGACGGCGTCGAGCTACCGACGCCTGGGCAGGGCGAGATTGACTCCGGCAAGACACGCGACTTCGCCCAAGAGCTGAAGGATGCCGGATTGCCGCCGGCCTGCGTGCGTGCGGGCGGCCCCATCGCCCACCACACCGCCGGCCCCGAAGCCCGGGGACGCCTGGAGCGCGCCATCAAGGTCGCGGCAGAGTTGGGCGCAAGCGTCGTCAACACCACCTTCGTGACCCCGGCCACCGAGGCGAACGGCAAGGGCGCGGAGCGGCGCGGTGAAGTCGTCTCGCAGGGGTCCAGCCGGCTTGCGAACGAAGCGGACTTCGTCGCCACGGCAACGTACCTGAAGGCCGCCGGCCAGATGGCCGCTGATCTCGGCATCGACATCTCTGTTGAAGTCCACCAGGGCTCCATCGCCGACAACTCCAAGACGACGCTGTACCTGCTGGATATGGTCGGCCTCGACAACGTCGGCGCGAACCCCGACCTGGGTAACATCTACTGGCACTACGACGTGCCAGAGGAAAGCTGTGACGCGGCCATCGTCGCGCTGGCCCCCCGCTCGAAGTACTGGCACTGCAAGAACCTGCGGCGGGTCAACATCCCCGAACTGAGCCTGTCGCGGTTTATCCGCGTCCGGCTGGACGAGGGCGACATCGACTACCGCTTCGCCATCGCGGCCATGGTGGACGCCGGCTACGACGGCTATCTCGCCATCGAGGGTGTGGACACCGGTGACCAGTTGACGCACGACGCCCGCAGCGCCACCTACGTCCGGCAGATTCTCAGCGACATCAAACAGTACGCCTGATCGCGAGCGGCACGGCCCGGGCCTGCCGCTCGCCTACCCGTCACGCAGGTGGCGGCTCCTCAGGTGCCGGTCTCCCAGGTAATCAGCACCTCCCGCGCAGGCACCGTCCAGCGCGGGAGGTAGCCAGCGTCGGTGGCTTCGAACAGCGCGTCAAACTGGGCTTCGACGCGCTGGCGAGCCGCCTGCTCCAGCGCCGGGTCGAGCGGCCAGAACGCCCACTGGTGGCCGCGCAACTGACCCAGCGCCAGCTTCACGGCATCCTCGCGGCTCGCCGCCGGCTCGATGCCGCCCTTGACCACCGGCAGCATCATGATGTCCGGCTCAATGCCAAGCTCCCACAGCACGTTGACCAGTTCAATATGCCCAGGCACCATCTCTGACGACTCGTCGTAGCAGACCTGGAAGACCAGTCGGTTGCGCGACGGCGGCGGCGGGCTGCCCACCGTCACCAGGACGCGCCGCGAGGCTGCCGCTTCCACCTTCTTGATGAACGGCACGATCTCGCGGGTCAGGTACATGACGTGGTTGACCAGCGCCAGCGTGCCACGCGGCGCGTCAACCTCCAGCCAGTCGCCGTGAATGCTGCGGATGTTCGTGATGTCCGCCTGCCGGGCGTTCGCCGCGAAGCCCGCCAGCATACTGCTGGACGGGTCCACGTTGATGACCTCGCGGCAGCGACGCGCCAGCGGCAGCCCAGTGCGCCCGCCGCCGCCGCCCACATCCACAATCACGTCGTCCGGCTGCACGTACCGCGCGATGGCCTCCAGGGTCGCATCGAGCGGCCGGAGCGGGTCCGTCGCGAGCAGCGGGTGGCCCGGCGGCAGACCCGCGAACACCTCGCCGGCCGGCCCCGGGCCGCGCAGGCGGGTCCGCTGGGCGAGTACGGCGTCAACGCGGGCGGTATAGGCCTTCGCGGCCGACGTATGACGTGCAGACATGGGCGGACCTCCCCGGTCAGTGTACCGCGCCATGCCGGCCTGGACGCTGACCGTCCGTGCCAATCTGGTATCGTGGGTGGTCGGGCTGACACGGGGCTGATGATTGCCCCGGCCGAGGGTGTGCGCCTGACACTGAGATCCCCAGGACACGAGGTGCTATCGTGAGCAGTGCAGGTGCCCCCGCCGGCGTGATGACCGAAGAGAAACTGGCGACACTTCCGACGTACAACTGGGACGTCATGGAGATCGGCGACACCGCCCCGCCGATGACGCATGTTGCGTCGCGCGAGAGCATCGCCGACTATTGCCAGTCCATCCGCAACACCAACCCGCTCTACCTGGACGACACGGCCGCGAAGAACGGGCCGTTCGGCCGGATCGTCGCCCCGCCCACCTACCTCTTCAAGTGCGCCCCCCAGCGCCGCAGCGAGATCATGCACGCCAAGGGGTACGCCTCACCGGAGGAGAAGGGCGAGAAGGCGACGCCGTACGCCAAGTCGTTCGTCGAGTTCCAGCGGCCCATTTACCTTGACGACGAGATCACGTCTACCGTCTCCATCGAAGACCGGTACGAGCGGCGCGGAAACCAGTTCGTGACGATGCGCGTGCACGCTCACAACCAGGACGGCGAGAGCGTCGGCACCTACGCTTACACCATCATCTGGCAGCAGGCACCCCGCGAGGAGCGCCCGGCCGGAGTCGCACCGGCGGCAGTACCCGCCCCCGCAGCCGAAGCGCCCGTGGACCCATCCGACGTGCTGCCGTCGCTCACGAAGGTGGAGACGCAGGAAGCCATCGACATGTACGGCGAATTGAACCGCACCCGGCCCCGCTTCGGCGTGAACCTGCACACCGACCCCGGCTTCGCTCAGCGGACCATCTTCGGCGGCACGGTGAATATGGGCGTGGCGACGGCCGGCTATTGCTCCGAGATGTTGGAGCTAGCGTACGGCCCCGGCGCGTTGCTGAAGCCGGGCGCGACGCTGGAGTACAAGGGCATCCGCCCGATCCGTGCGGGCTACGAGATCACGCTGAGCGGCCGGGTGACGGCGCGGCGCGGCAACGCCCACGACTGCGAGATCAAGGTGGTCAACCAGGACGGGCTGCTGTGCGGCATCGGCGTTGTCACCGTCATCACCGAGTAGGGTGCAGGCGCGCCCTCACCCCCAACCCCCTCGCCCGTGCGCGGGGGAACCGCCTTTTGAAACTCCCCTCTCCCACGCATGGGAGAGGGGTCGGGGGTGAGGGGTGGCCGATGCCGACGTAATTATTCAAACTTCATCAGCCCACGGCCCTGGCCGCAACATGCAATCGCCCTGACTGGGAGGACCGGCGACGGGCGCGGGCGGCCTACTCGTCGATGGGGTCGAAGGCGCGCAGGAAGACCTCGGGCACCTCGACAGGGGCCGCTGCCTCCGGGATCACCCCGCTCTCGGCGATGGAGGCCTCCGTGACCGCCGCGTCCGTGATGATGGCCGGCCGCACCGTCGTTGTCTCATCAGAGGCAGCCTTATCGCCCGCCAGCAGCGCTTCAGCCACCAGCAACGGCACCTTCAGGTGCACGGCCAGCGCCAACGCCTGCCCGGCTCGCGTCGGGATGATCGAGCGGCCGTCGGTGCGCTCCAGGCGCAGGCGGGCGGCCGGCTTACCGGCCTCGTCGGCCACCAACTCCACGGCGGATACCTTGCCGTGCAACTGCGCCACAATCTGGGCCATCAACTCGTAGGTCTGGCCGGGTAGCGTCTTCTCGGAGCGTAGTTCGTGGTAAAGCACGTGCGCTTCCGGGCGAGACACGGTAATCAGCAATCGACGCGGGCGCGGCCCCGTGGCCCCTGCCCCAGACGACTCCGCTTCGCGGTGGCCCGTGCCCCGTTCGAGCACGGCAACCAGCCGGTCTTCACCCGCCCGCTTCACGGCGCGAATGCTCATCTCGATCATGGCTGCCACGCCGGCTGCCGGATCGCAGCAGCACGCGCACGGGCTGTCGTTGCCAGGGTGTCCATACCTTCAGCATGAAAGACGCGCCGCGAACTGTCAAGCGTTCTCGTAACAGTTTGCGGGCACTCTTGGCAGTCCGAGACACTCACCGTGGCCCCCGGGGCTGCAAACCGCGCCGAACCTGAGCTTTCGGTGGGGCGGCACGTATAATCGGGGCAGGTGACGCTGGCGGAGGCGACGATGCTCACGATGGAGCCTGGGCGGACCGGCACCGTAGCGGCGGACGAACTGGCCGCTCTCGAATCGATCCAGCGTCGCGTGCTCTGGCTCGCGACGAACATGATCCACCACGCGAACTCTATCCGTCCAAACCTGGACAACTCAAAGATCGGCGGTCATCAGGCGTCTTCGTCGTCGGTGATCTCGATTCTTACGGCGCTCTATTTCAGCGAGTTGGAGCCTGGCGACCGCGTGGCCGTCAAGCCCCATGCCTCGCCGGCGTTCCATGCCGTGCAATATCTCCTGGGCAACCTGCCCCGGAAGTACCTCACCGAATTGCGCTCAATTGGCGGCATTCAGGCGTACCCCAGCAAGAGGAAGGACCACGACCCCATCGACTTCTCGACCGGGTCGGTTGGGCTGGGAGCCGTGGCCCCGGCGTTCTCGGCGGCGGTGGCGCGCTACGCCAAGCTGCACTTTGGCGACGTGACCTCCAAGCGGTACATCGCGCTGCTGGGTGACGCCGAGCTTGACGAAGGCAACGTCTGGGAAGCCGTCTTCGAGGACCACATTCAAGGCCTCGGCAATGTCATGTGGATCGTGGACCTCAACCGGCAGAGCCTGGACCGGATCATCCCCGGCATTCGGGCCGCGCAGTTGAAGTCGCTGTTCCAGGCGAGCGGCTGGCAAGTTCTCGAATGCAAGTACGGCCGGCGCTTGAAGGCCGCATTCGCGCGGCCGAACGGCGAGGCGCTCCGACAGCGCATCGACGAAATGAGCAACCCAGAGTATCAGAGCCTGATCCGCTGCACCGGTGAGGAAGCGCGCGGGCGGCTGATTCTGCCGGCCTCCGATCCCCAGGGCGTCTCGAAGGCGATTGAGGACATCTCAGACGACGAGTTACCGGCGCTGCTGGCCGACCTCGGCGGGCACGATATCCTGGAATTGAGCAACGCGTTCGCGCAGGCGAAGGCCAACCCCTCGGCTCCGACGGTCATCTTCGCCTACACCATCAAGGGGTGGGGGCTGCCCATCGCCGGGCACCCGATGAACCACTCGGCGCTGCTCACCGAGCAACAGATCGTTGACCTACGCGAGTCGCTAGGCGTGACGACCGACAGCGAGTGGGACCGCTTCCCGGAAGACTCCATTGAGGGGCGGCTGTGCCGAGCGTCCGCCGAGCGGCTGCGCGGCATTGACGAACAGATCCCCGCGCCGCTGGTGACGCCGGAGCAGATTCCGACCTCGTTGGGGCTGCGCCACATGCCGCGTAGCGCCACGCAGGAGGCGCTCGGCCGCCTGCTCACCGAGCTTGAGCGCATCCCCGGCCTGGGCGAGCGCATCGTGACGGTGGCCCCAGACGTGGCGGTGTCCACGAACCTGGGCGGCTGGATCAACAAGGTCGGCGTCTACTCGGCCAACAACATCCCCGACTTCGAGGCCGAGGGGCCGCGCCTGCTGCGCTGGGAGCCAGGGCCGACCGGCCAGCACTTCGAGTTCGGCATCTCCGAGATGAACCTGTTCATGATGCTGGGGTCGCTCGGGATCTCCTACGAGTTGTGCGGGCAACAGTTGTTCCCCATTGGCACGGTCTACGATCCGTTCGTCTGCCGTGGCCTGGACGCCCTCATCTACGACCTCTACAACAAGTCGAAGATGATCGTGGTCGGGACGCCCTCGGGCATCACGCTCAGTCCGGAGGGCGGCGCGCACCAGTCCACCATCACGCCGTCCATTGGCATTGAACTGCCGAACCTGCTGTTCTACGAGCCATCCTTCGGCCGAGAGGTCGAGTGGACGCTGCTGGAAGCGCTGCGGCAGATTGCCGACCGCGAGCATGGCAAGTCCTCCTACCTCCGACTGACGACCAAGCTTGTTGACCAGAGCCTTATCGAACCGGCCATGCAGCGGCTGGGCGAGGAAGTGCTGCGGCGGCAGGTGCTGGCCGGCGGCTACCGGCTGGTGGACCGCCGCTACGACGCCCCGGACATCCAGGATCGGTACACGGTGCAGATCATGGCGGCCGGCGCGATGATCCCCGAGGCCATCGAGGCCGCGAAACTGCTGCACCAGGAGGGCGTCGGGGCGAACGTCATCAACGTGACGAGTCCAGGGCTGCTCTACCACGGCCTCGCGGATGCCCGCCGCGCCCATCTGCGCCAGGGCACCACCGGAGCGGAGGCTGGCCACCTGGGCGAGTTGATCCTGCCGGAGGAGCGCCACGCACCCATCGTGACCGTGCAAGATGGCTCGTCGCACGCCCTCAGTTTCATGGGCAGCGCCTTCGGGGCACGCGTGGTGCCGCTGGGCGTGGACGAGTTCGGGCAGTCTGGCACGCGGGCCGACCTGTACCGGTACTATGCCATCGACGTCGAGAGCATCGTGTCGGCGGCGCTGCTGGCCCTCGACCTGAGCTAACCGCCGTCACAAGACTTCCGGCCGTCGCTCCTCCATGCACAGGGGGAGCGGCGGCCTCCTTCGTCTCACAGCGAAGCCCTATCGCGCGGTCCCATCACGTGGCCTCACCGCGCGGCCCGGTCTTGCACCAGTCAGCCCGCTGCTGGGCGCGATCCAGACCCGGTCAGCTTCCGTCCGTTGACGACCAGCGCCAGCACCAGCATCAGCGCCGCCATCAGGGCCAGCGTCGTCTGCGCCCCGATCAGGTCCGTGCCGAACCCCGCGATGACCGTGCCGAGCGGGACCAGCCCGCGATTCAGGAACAGGGTGCTCAGCACGCGCCCACGGAACTCCGGATCCACATCTTCCTGAATCAGCGCGTTGTTCTGGGCCATGTACACTTGCTGGCTGAATCCCACGGCCATCAGCGTACCGGCCGACAGCCACAGCGATGGCGACAGCGCGAACGCCAGCAGCGCGGCCCCAAACCCGATCAGGCCAATCCGCATGACGCGCCGCCGGCCGCGCTTCGCCCCGCGCGACCCGATGAACAGCGCCCCGCACACCGCCCCGATGCCCGAGCACGCCGTCAGCAGGCCGAGGCCGCTGCCGCCCACGCTCAGGACATCGCTGGCGAACACCGTCAGCATCGTCATGTACGGCATGCCGAGGATCATCGGGACCAGCGCCAGCAGCACCAGGGTACGGATGTTCGGCTCGCCGCGCATGTAGCGCAATCCGCTCATCAACTCCGGCAAGATGCCGGCATTCGCGCGGGCCAGCCGGGGCGGGAAGCGCATCATTGCCAGCCCGCCCAGCACCGCCAGGAAGCTGAAGCCGTTGACGTAGAACGCCCCGGCCACGCCGACCGTCGCGATCAGAACGCCGCCGATGACCGGGCCGATGACGCGGGTCAGATTGTTGGTGGCCTGGTTGAGCGCGATGGCGCTACTGAGAATCTCGCGGGGCACCAGATCGGAGATGAGCGACTGGCGGGCCGGCAGGTTGAACGAGAGCGCGACACCCCGTCCGACCGCCACCAGCAGCACCATCCAGAACTGGACGTGCCCGGTGGACACCAGCACGGCCAGGATCAACGCCAGAACCATCGCGACGCTCTGTGTGGTGAACAGGAGCTTGCGGCGCTCCACGCGGTCCGCGATGACCCCGCCGATGAGGGTGAACATCAGCACGGGCGTGAGGCGACACAGGTTGAGCACGCCCAGGGAGAACGCCGACCCGGTAAGCTGGTAGACAAGCCAATTCAGCGCAATCTGATCCATCCAGTCGCCCGACTGGGACATCATTGTGCCGGTCCACAGGAGGCGGTAGTTGCGGTAGCGGAGTGGCACCAGCGCCAGCGGCAGCGAGGGGCGGAACCGATGAGGCGGCCCTGTCGATGAGCGAGGCTCGGCCTCGGGATGATTCGTGCCAGCATCCTCCGCGACGGCCTGTACCTCGTGTGCCATGCACGCCTCCCAGCCGATACCGCTTCCCGATCATGCTCCGCGCGCCCACCGGACGGCAACCAGCGCGCCCGACGGGCCTCCGTCATGATCACGTCTGGTCATCGTCAGGAGAGAACCACACGCGCCACGCCGCCCACCGAGGCCCTGACCTTTGCTCCGGCCTTTCACCCCATGTGCATGTCCGTGGTGTACGATCTGTGCGGTACTATCGAACCACGGCGGTACCACAACTCGTTGCCGGGTGGCCTCAGGCGGGCGTGGCGATGATGGGCGGGGCAGCAAGAGTGTGCTGCGGGCAGGCGCGATGACGGCTGAGGGTGATGGGCAGCGGAACGATGACGCCGCGTGTCGCTGCGCCGACCGGCCCCCAACATGCCGCGTACTGTCGCGCGGGCCTTCGGCATGACGGCTGCCGTTCCAACCGCCCTGCAACCGTCTGATGAGGCGACTGTCGCGCGCAAGGTGGCGCGCTTCGTCCGAGCGGCCCGTATCATCGGGCTGGTGGCCGTGGTGGTCGCCGCCCTGGTGGTGGCTGCCTGGCTGCTGAATCTGCCCATCCTTCGCACGGTCGTCCCTGGCGGCGGCTCGATGAAGCCGCTAACGGCGGTCTGCTTCGCGCTGGCCGGCCTGTCCCTCTGGCTGCAAGCGCAATTGCTCACATCAACGCTGCGACGGCGGCTGGCACTGGGCAGCGCGGTCGTCGTCGGACTGGTTGGCCTCGTCACGCTGGCGGAACATCTGCTGCGGCTTCCCGTCAGCATTGGTGATCTGTTCTTCCCTGGCGCGCTGGCCGCCACTGGCCTGCCTATGCCGGGCCGGATGTCGATGTCTACGGCCCTGTGCTTCGTGCTGCTCGGGCTGGCGCTGCTGCTGGTGCACGGCGGCGCTCGTTGGCGGCTGCGGGTGGCGCAGGCATTCGCCCTGGCTGTGGTGCTGATCGGGCTGATCGGCGTTGAGGGTTACCTGTTCGGCATGGAGGCGCTGTTTCGGTTCGGGCCGTATGCGACGACGGCGCTGCACACCTCCCTGCTGTTGGTGCTGCTCGGGTGTGGGGTGTTGCTGGCGCGGCCGGAACGCGGGCTGCTGGCAGTGGTTATCAGCGACAGTGCGGGCGGGCGGATGGCGCGCCGCCTGTTGCCTGTCGCCATCCTGCTGCCAATCGCGTTTGGCTGGCCCCGCCTGCAAGGCGAGCGCCTCGGCTACTACGAGACGGAAGTCGGCCTGGCAATCCTGTGCACATCCAGCATCGTCATCTTTACGGTCGTGATCTGGCTGAGTGCCCGCAGCACGAACCGCATTGACGAGGAGCGCCGGCGCGCGGCCGAGGCGACCCGGCAGGCGCTCCGGGAGTTGACCGCGACGAACCAGCGCCTGCAAGCGGAAATCGCCGAGCGCGAGCGGGCGGAACTGAAGACGCGCGCATCGGAGGAGCGGTTCTCCGCTGCGTTCCACGCCAGCCCGTCCGGCATGAGCCTTTCGCGGCTGGCAGACCGCACGTTCGTCATGGTGAACGAAGCGTGGCTGGGGATGACGGGCTACAGCGAGGCGGCGGTGCTGGGGAAGACGGTTGAGCAGATCGGGGTGGTCGATGCTGACGAGCAACTGGTGCTGCGGGCGCGCGTGGAACGGGATGGCACCCAACGCGGGGTAGACATCCGGTTCCGGAAGGCTGACGGGGCGGTGCGGCACGGACTGGTATCGACGCGCTCCCTGGAAGTCAACGGCGAAACGCTGCTGCTGGCAACGCTCATCGACCTGACGGATCGGGTGGTCGCGGAAGCCAATCTGCGCGAGACGAACAGCCAGCTTGAAGCGGCGCTCACCGAGTTGCGCGTCGCCCAGCAGCACATCATCGAACAGGAGCGCATCGGGGCGCTCGGGCAACTTGCCAGCGGCATCGCCCACGACTTCAACAACGCCCTCGGGCCGATCCTCGGGTACAGCGATATGCTGCTGGACAATCGCGAACTCCTGGACGATCCGCCGCAGGTGGTGGAGTACCTGACGGCCATCAACACGGCGGCCCAGGGTGCGGCGCAGGTGGTGGCCCGTCTGCGCGACTTCTACCGGCGGCGGCAACACGGCGACGCCCATGCCCCGGCATACCTACCAGACTTGATCGCTCAGGCCATCTCGCTGACGCGCCCGCGCTGGAAGGACCAGGCGCAGGCAAACGGTGCGACCATCGACGTGGTGACGGATGTCGCGGATGTGCCGCCCATCGCTGGCAGTGCCGGTGAGATCCGCGACGCGCTGGTGAACCTCATCATCAACGCTGTTGACGCGATGCCGTCCGGCGGCACGATGACGATTCGCGCGCGCAGTGAGCAGCATGAGGTCGTCGCGGAGGTCGCGGATACCGGCCAGGGCATGAGCGACGAGGTGCGCCGGCGGTGCCTGGAGCCGTTCTTCACGACGAAGGGGGAGCAGGGGACGGGTCTGGGGTTGAGCATCGTGCACGGCACGCTGCAGCGGCATGGCGGGGTGCTGGAGATCGACTCGGTGGCGGGTCGGGGGACGACGATGCGCATTCGGCTGCCGGCACAGCCGGCGGCGGCCCCTCCGAGCGCGCCGGTTGCGCCGCCGGCCGCCCGGCGCGCCCTACGCGTGCTGGTGGTAGACGACGAGCCGATGATGCGGCAGGTGGTTTCTCGCTTCCTGGCGATTGACGACCATACGGTGGAGCAGGCGGCAAACGGGCGCGAGGCGTTGGCGAAGCTGGAGGCCGCTACCTTCGACTTGATCATCACCGACCGCGCGATGCCCGACATGGGCGGCGACGAGCTGGCCATCATCGTGAAGGCACGGACACCGTCCCCGCCGGTCATCATGTTGACGGGCTTCGGCGACTTAATGCTGGCATCGAATGATCTGCCGGAGGGTGTGGATCTGGTGGTGCCGAAGCCAACGACGCTGGCGCGGCTGCGGCAGGCCGTGGCGACGCTGGTGCCCGACCCTACCCCTGACCAGCACGCCGGCCCCCGGCCAACGTAGCCGGTGTCTGGCTGGCCGCCGATGATACGATCAGGACAGTGTTGCGGTGTACGCGAGCCGCACCCGTCGTCCTCGCCTTGATGCCGACGGCGACGGCGACGGATCCAGCCTAGTCGTCGACCTTGCCTCGGTGGACCACTGCCACCGAGGGGACACGTTAGTGCTTGTAGCCAGGCTGTGCTGAAAGACCTGGATGCAAGCCGAAATCAGCCAGACCCAGGATAGCCTGTGCCGACATAATGGCTACTCGGTGGAGCCGGCCCGGCCCGCCTTCATGCGCGGGTCCAGCGTGTCGCGGATGCCGTCTCCGATGACGCTGAACCCCAGCACCGTCAGGAAGATCGCGATGCCAGGGAAGAAGCTCACCCACGGCTCGCGCTCCAGGAAGTTGCGGCCCGCGTTCAGCATCGAGCCCCAGGTCGCAGTCGGCGGCTGCGCGCCCAGCCCCAGGAATGACAGCGACGCCTCGGAGAGGACCGCGAACGCCAGTCGCAGCGACACCAGCACCACAATCGGCCCGAGCGTGTTCGGGAGGACGTGCCGCAAGATTACGCGGGCATCGTTCGCGCCGAGCGTCCGCGCCGCCTCGATGAACTCCTTCGGGCGGATCGTCAGCACCTGCCCGCGCACCAGCCGCGCGAACGACGGGATGTTCACGATGCCGATGGCCAACATCGCGTTCTGGAGGTTCGGCCCCAGCACTGCCGTGATCGCGATGGCCAGCACCAGCGACGGGAACGCCAGCAGCGCGTCAATCGCCCGCATGATGACGTTGTCCACCCAGGTGCCGCCCCAGTAGCCCGCCACCAGTCCCAGCGTCGTGCCGATGATGAGCGCGATCAGCACCGCCACCACGCCCACCTGCAACGAGACGCGCCCGCCGTACACCACCCGTGCGAACACATCCCGCCCCAGTTCGTCAGTGCCAAAGATGTGCGTCGCGCTCGGCGGATCAAGCACCGCCTCGATATCTTGCGTGATCGGGCTGACCGACAGCAGCAGCGGCCCGACCACCGACACCAGGATCAGCAGCAGCACGATGACCGCGCCGAACATTGGGAGGCGCTGCGTCGAGAAGCGGGCCAGGAACGCCCGGACCCCCACCTGACTCTGGCTGCGGCGCTGCGGGATCGTTGGCAGCGCCGAAACCACGGACGAGGCCGCATTTTGCGCGGTGATCGGCAGGCGCTCAGCCATACTTAATCCGCGGGTCGAGCGCCGCGTACAGCAGGTCCACCACGAAGTTGACCGCCAGGAAGATCACCGCCAGCAGCAGCACCACGCCCTGCACCACCGGAAAGTCGCGGTTGAAGATGTTCTCTACCGCCAGCCGCCCGACGCCCGGCAGCGCGAAAATCTGCTCCACAATCACCGCGCCGCCAAGCAGGTGCCCCGCCGATAGTCCCGTCACCGTCACCACCGGGATCATCGCGTTCTTCAGCGCGTGGCGGCTCACCACCAGCCGCTCGGCCAGCCCCTTCGCGCGGGCCGTCCGAACGTACTCCTGCTCCAGCACTTCCAGCAGGCTCGACCGCGCGATGCGGGTAATCACCGCCGCCGCGCCCGCCCCCAGCGTGATCGCCGGCATCAGCATCAGCTTCAGGTTCATCCACAGGTCAACCGTCGGGCTGACGTAGCCGGTCGGAGGCAGCCAGCGCAGGTGCAGCGACAGCACGAAGATCAGCAGAATGCCCAGGAAGAAGCTCGGGACGGCCACGCCCAGCAGCGAGATGGTGGTGGCGACCGCGTCCAGGAACGAGCCGCGCTTGACCGCCGAAATGATGCCGGACGGCAGCGCAATCGCCAGGGCCAGGATGATCGAGAAGACGGCAAGCTGCACCGTCGCGGGGAGGCGCTGCGCGATCAGGTCGGCCACCGGTTGCTTGCTGCGGATCGAGCGGCCCAGGTCGCCCCGCACCACGCGCCCGAGCCAGGTGACATACTGCACCAGCACCGGCTGGTCAAGCCCCAGGTCGCGGCGCGTGGCCTCGATGATCTCGACGTTGCGCTCCTCGCCCAACATGATCGTCACCGGGTCGCCCGGCGTCAGGTGGATCAGCGAGAACACGGCGAGGCTGACCAGGAACAGGACCGGTATCGTCGAGAGCAGCCGCTGCAGCACGTAGGTGCCCATCGCACCTCCCACGCGGGCGATGCTACCAGCCCGCGCACGCAATGTCTACCGTCAACAACGTGGGTGGTAGGTATCAGGTTCTGGGTTCTGGGGAAAGGAGATCAATCGGCACTGGCGTGTGTTGAAGCGACGGCGTCCGGCGTTGAGGTGCATGGTGCGCTATCCTGCCGCCAGCACCCAGCACCCAGCACCCAGCACCCAGCACCCAGCACCCAGCACCCAGCACCCAGCACCCAGCACCCAGCACCCAGCACCCAGCACCCAGCACCCAGCACCCAGCACCCAGCACCC
>JBBQBU010000052.1:0-18314 GCA_038318015.1 Chloroflexota bacterium
GACGAACATCGTGCGCCGGGGCCGGTCGCTCGTCGCGCGGGTACTCGGCCGGAACGGCAAGGGCATGCCGAAGCCCGGCGACCCGCGCTTCCCGGACTGGATGCGCCTGCTTGTCCAGAGCCGCCCCCTCTGGAACGCGGCGCTGGCGCAGGCTGCCAGCGGGTCGCCAGTGCTGATCGGGAGCACCGTGGGCGGCTACACACCCGGCTCGATCTTCGAGAGCCTGCTGGCTGTGGCGCTGACGCTGCGTGGTGCGCGCGTGCAGACGATTATCTGTGACCGCCTGCTGCCCGGCTGCCAGCGCGCCGAGTTCGTGGACGTGCCTGACCCCACGGTACTGGTCGAGTACCGGCTACCCGAGCGGCTGTGTGACCGCTGCTACGCCACCGGACGCTACCACTTTGACCCGCTGGGCCTGCCCATCAATCGCCTGAGCCAGCTTGTCACGCGCTCAGAGAAGCTCCAGGCCCGCCGCATCGCCACCGAGCTACCAGCCGACGTGATTCGCACGTTCGTCTGGGAAGGGCTGGCGCTGGGCGACCATGCCTACGCCGGGGCGCTGCGCTACTTCGCGCGCGGCGACTTGGCCGCCGAGCCGCAGGGCGAGGACGTGTTGCGCCGCTACCTCGAAGCGTCGCTGCTGATGGCGACCGGCTCGCGGCGGCTCATCGAGCGCGAGGGCATCCGCATCGCCGCGTTCAACCACGGGCTGTACGTGCCGCAAGGCGTGCTTGGCGAGGTCTGCCGCAGCCTGGGCGTGCAGGTCGCCAACTGGAACCCGGCCTACCGAACGTCCTGCTTCATCTTCAGCCACGACGACACGTATCACCACACGCTGATGTCGGAGCCAGTGTCCGCGTGGGAAGATATGCCCTGGACGCCGGCGATGGAAGCACAGCTTCTGGCGTACTTGAAAAGCCGGTGGTCTGGCAGCCGCGACTGGATCTGGTTCCACGACGAGCCAGACGAGGACTTCGCGGCGTATGCGCGTGAGGTCGGGCTGGACCTCAAGAGGCCAACGGTGGCGCTGCTGACCAACGTGATGTGGGACGCGCAGCTGCACTACCCGGCCAACGCCTTCCCGAGCATGCTGGCCTGGGTGCTCCAGAGCATCGAATACTTCGCGACGCGGCCCGGTCTCCAACTCGTCATTCGGGTCCACCCCGCCGAGATTCGCGGCACCGCGAAGTCGCGCCAGCCGCTAGTACCCGAGATCGAGAAGGCGTTTCCAACCCTGCCGCCGAACGTGTTCATCATCCCGCCGGAATCGCAAGTGTCCACCTATGCAGCGGTGGCGGGCGTCAACGCAGCCATCATCTATGGCACGAAAACCGGTGTCGAACTGACCAGCATGGGCATCCCGACAATTGTGGCTGGCGAGGCCTGGATTCGGAACAAGGGCATCACCCTGGATGCGTCGTCTCCGGCCGACTACTTCAAGATTTTGGACACGCTGCCGCTGCCGGCCCGAATGGACGCCGCGCAGATCGAGCGGGCGCGCAAGTACGCGTATCATTTCTTCTTCCGACGGATGATCCCGGTGCCGGCGATGGTCCCGACCAAGGCGGTCCCGCCGTTCCGCGTCGCCATCGACCGCATCGACGACCTGTTGCCGGGACGGCAGCCGGGCCTGGACATCATCTGCGACGGCATCCTGAAGGGATCGCCGTTCATTTTCCCGGCCGAACAGTACGGCGTCCACGATGGCGGGTAGGCGGCCGACCTGATGCCTTCTGGATCACACCCGCCAATCACCGTCGCCATCAATGCCCAGATCAACCCGGCGAACGCCGGTGGCGTCGAATCGGCGTTGCACGGGCTGATGAACTACCTCGCGGAGCAGTCCGCCGACGAGCGCTACCTGCTGCTCGCGTCGCGGCGGTACACGGCGGACCTTGAACGCATCGCCGCCGGCCGCTACGAGACGTTGGCGTGGCCGTTCCCGCAGAAGGCGTACGCGCCGTACCGTGGGTACACACGTCGCTGGGTCCGTTGGATGGGCCGGGCCGGGCCGCTGCGCCCGGCCGTAGATGCCCTGCACTGGTGCTGGTGGAACGGGCGACGGGCGCTGGCGCGCAACCCTGATGCACGACAGACGGACCGGTTGTTCCGGCAGTACGGCGTGTCCGTAGTGCACTTTGCCTACTCGATCCGCTTCGGCACGAGCCTGCCGTTCCTGTACGAGCCGTGGGACTTGCAGCACCGGCACTACCCGGACTTCTTTCAGCCAGACGAGTGGCGCTGGCGGGACGACCTGTACCGCGAGGGCTGCGAGCAGGCCGCGCTGGTGGTGGCCGCGACGCGCTGGACTAAGCGGGACATCGTGGCACAGTACGGCATCCCCGCCGAGAAGATCGCGGTGATCCCGCGCGGCCCGTGGCTCACCCCGATCATGCCGAGCGCCGACGACGTGATGCGGACGCGGGCTGCGCTCAATCTGCCGAAGCGCTTCGCCTTCTACCCAGCCATGTCGTTTCCGCACAAAAACCACCTCCGCCTGTTCGAGGCGCTGGCGATCCTGCGCGACCGACACGGCATTCGTCTGCCGCTGGTCTGCACCGGGCGCGCCTATGAGCCGCACTGGCCGGCGATCCTGGCTGGCGTGGCGCGCTTTGGCCTGGAGGGACAGGTGCTGCTGCTCGGGTCGGTGGACCCCGACACGTTGGCGGCGATCTTTAAGGCTGCCACATTCCTGGTCTTCCCTTCCCTGTTCGAGGGGCTGGGCCTGCCGATCATTGAGGCGCTGGAGTACAAGTTGCCGGTGGTGGCATCCGACGCGACCTGCATCCCCGAGGTCGGCGGCGACGCGGCTGTCTATTTCGACGGCACCAGCGTTGAATCCATCGTGGAGGCGCTGCTTTTGGCCGAGCGCGAGCCTGAACGCCTAGCGCGGACGTTGGCTGCTGCCCCTGCCGCACTCGGGCGATACTCCTGGCCCCGGGCCGCCGCAACGTTTGTGGCCTGCTACCGGTCAGTCGCCGGCGCGCAGCTGACGCCCGAGCAGCAGGCGTTGTACGCTGAAGCCATCGACGCGTGAGTGACCGCTTGACGCATCCGGGCACCGGCGACGCCAGCGCGTTGCCGCCGAGGCTGGCTGTCGTGCTGGGCACCTACAACCGCTTGGAGAGCCTCAAGCGTTGTGTCGCCAGCGTCCTGGCCCAGACGCGGACGCCGTTCGTGCTACATGTGACCGACGCCGGCTCAACCGATGGCACCGTCGAGTACCTTCAGTCGGTGGCGTCGGCGCGCGTGGTGCCGATCCTGGCCGGCGAGCGGCTCGGGCAGGCGCGCGGGTACAACGACGTGTTTGCGACAGTCACGACGCCGTACGTGGTCTGGATCTCCGACGACAACGAGATCGTGAACGGCGGCCTTGACGTGGCGGTCCGCATCCTCGACGGCCTGCCACGCGTCGGGATGGTGGCCGTCAAGGTGAAGGACGTGGAGGGGCCATCGGTCAGTGCGCCCTACCTCGGCGGGATCTCGTCCATTGGCGTGCTCAATGTGAACCAGGGGATGCTTCGGACGCCGATCCTGCACCATGTTGGCGGCTTCAGTGAGCGGTTCCGCGACTACGGCATTGACCCTGACCTGACGGCAAAGGTGCTGTTCAGCGGCTGGGACATCGCCTACACGCGGGCCGTCGGCATCCACCATCACCGAGCCTGGGCCGACGGCTCCGAGGCCGGCGCGGCACAGCGGGCACGCCAGCAAGGGTACGTCAGGCTGTACGCCGAGAAGTGGGGCACCTACGCGCCGCCCGACTTGACGTGGCGGCTGCGGGTGCTGCTCTGGAAAGCGTTCCAGAAGGTGACGGGCCTGAGTCTGAACTCGCCGCGCAGCATCCTGGGCCTGAACAGCCGCGACTGGGCGAACACACTATCCGGGCGCTACATCAGCCCGCAGGACGCGCTCACGACGCGCGGCAAGCTGTATCACTTGCTCCAGCATGCCCCCGCCGAACGCCGCGCCCTGCCCCCCGAGTGAAGCGCCTCACCCCCCGACCCCCTCTCCCGCAAGCGGGAGAAGGGGAGCCTTGAAGGCGTACCATCGGAGGCCGAGCCACGCCTTCGGTGGCCCACACGCCGCATCCCCATTATGTCATCCTGAGTGGAGCGAACTTACGAGCGGAGCCGCAGGATCTCACGCACACCGCCGGCTGCGTGTGTGAGATCCTTCGCTGCGCTCAGGCTAACATTGCTGCATGTCGGGGTCCAGCAGTGAGCAGGACATGGTGCACTCGTGAGGATGTTACCGGCCGGCACCGGCCGCCGACGCGATGGTGTCCGCGATGCTCGCCGCGTCGAGGCCGTGGTAGCGCAACACCTCGTCGTTGGTGCCGCAGGCGGGGATCTCGCGGACGCCCAGCAGCACCCCGCGCGGCGGCGACGCAAGCCCCAGCCGTGACACCTGACTCAGCAGGTACTCGCCCTGGCCGCCCCAGACGTAATGGTCGTCCAGCGTCACCAGCACCTTGTAGCCAGCGACCGTCTGCCGCAGCCACTCCGAGTCGATGCGGTTTAGCCACGGCAGATTGACGACCTTGACGCCGATGCCGCGCGCCTTCAGCAGCGCCGCTGCCTCGACTGCCTGGGGCAACATCACCGGCCCATAGCCGATCAGCACCACATCGTCACCCTCGGTTAGGGCCACGCCGCGCCCTTCCACGAACTCGTAGTCCTCTGGCAGCGTGTACGGAATCTTGCAGGGGATCGACACCAGTCGCAGATACGCCGAGCCACGCGCCTTCGTCAGCACATACTCGGTCGCCATCGCCGTCTCGGACTCGCATGACGGCTGGATCAGGACCATGCCAGGAACTGATGCCAGCGTCGCGATGTCGCGGACCGACTGGTGCGAGTGGCCCGGCCCGCCCGGCAGCAGCCCCGCCAGCGACCCGACGTAGATGACCTTCGTCTTCTCGGTCGCCTGGTTGTAGATCTGCTCGTTCGGGCGCGTGGACAAGAAGCAGGCGAACGAGTGGCAGACTGGCAGCATCCCCGCCAGCGCAAGACCGCTGGCCTGCGACACCATGTCTTGCTCGGCGATGCCGCACTCCAGGAAGCGGTCCGTAAAGCGCTCCTCAAACTCCAGCAGGCCGGTATCGAACACGAGGTCGCCGTCGAGCGCCACGATGCGCGTGTCCTGCGCCGCGATCTCGACCAGTTTCTTGGCGTAGACCGGCACCATCCGCTGCACGTCGCCGGCGGCGGGGCGCTCCGGGAACGGCGCATGCCCAAGCGCCAGTTCGGTGGCACCAGATTCGCGGAGCAGCCGGTTGGCCGTGGCGACCAGTTCGACGGCCATCTTCTCGTGGACATCCGGGGCCGGCGCGCCGCTGTGGAACTTGTAGAGGCGGTCGGTCGGGGCCATCGCGGTGTGCTCGGCGAATGAGACGCCGCGCCCCTTGATGGTGTCCGCGACGATGATCTTCGGCTTGCCCGTCTCGGCCCGCACGGACGCCAGCGCGCGCTTCAGGTCGTTCAGGTCGTGGCCGTCGCAGCGCGCCACGGCCCAGCCGAACGCTTTCAGCTTGCCCACAAGGTCGCCCAGGCTGCTGACGCGCTCCACCAGCGTGTCGGACTGCACCTTGTTGTGATCGACGATCACGGTGATCTCTTCGAGGCCGTGATTCGCCGCCGACCCGAGCGATTCCCAGAACTGGCCCTCCTGTAGCTCGCCGTCGCCGGTCAGCACGTAGACCTCGCCGGTGCGCCCCTGGAGCTTGTTCGCCAGCACGAAGCCCTTCGCCTTCGAGATGCCCATGCCAAGCGAACCGGTGTTGGCAACCATGTTCGGCGTACTGATGTCCGGGTGGCCCGGCAGCCCGTTGATACGGCGCAGCGTGTCGATGCTCTCGAACGGCAGCCGCCCCAGCCCGATCAGCACCGAGTACAGGGCCGGCACGTCGTGGCCCTTCGAGCTGAAATAGCGGTCCAGCGGCGCATCCGGGCCGTCAGCCTGCCGAAGCTCCTCCAGGTGGAGCCACGCCACGATGTCCATGCTGCTGAAGGTGGTGCCCAGGTGGCCTGACCCCGCCTTACCGATCATGTAGAGAGCGTTGATACGACAGGCGGAGGCGAAGATGGCGGCGCGCTCGACGGCTCCCACCTGGAGGTTACGGATGCGCTCGAGTTCAGCGGTGGGGACGTAGACAAGCTCGGTCATGCAGTCAGATCCTCGCAAGGGTAAGCTCGGGCGTGCGCGTGCATGATGGAGCCGATCAGGCCGGGTCACGCATGGGCGCACGACGGCAGGCTACACGCGTCAGGCGTCAACCAGGTACGGCGATTGTGGGACCGGCGGCAGCGACGCCTCGCCGGTCGAGAGCAGGTACTCGGCGTAAATCCAGTCGGCCACGTCGTTGACGTCGTACCCCTCATCACCCTCGGAGATGAACGGGACGTAGGAGTCGCCGGCGATGGTCCGGTTCTGGAAGATGACGCGCGACCACGCAATCTCCAGGCTGGCGTTCTGAATGTAGACTTCGGGGAGCGTCGGGTACTGGCTGCTGTGCCAGGGCTGCTCCTTCGGGCCGATCGGCAACAGCGGGACCATGCGCTTGCCGCGCACCACCCACATTTTGCCCGGGTGCTGCTTGCACTTCTCGACGGCCCGCAGCGAGTCCACGCCCTCTTCGGCGCGGAAGGTGTCCCAGGCTCGGCGGATCGTGTCGGCCTTGCGGAACGGGCTAGTCGGTCGCAGAATGGCAAAGCAGTCGTAGTCGCGGCCCTCATCCCGCAGCCGCCCGAGCGTGTACTCGATCCACTCGATGTCGGGCGAGCGGTCGCCGGCATACGCTTCGGGCCGCAGGAACGGCACCGACGCGCCGTAGTGGCGGGCGATGTCCGCGAACGGCTCGGAGTCGGTCGAGACGATGACTTCGCCGAAAATGCCGCTCTCGACCGCCGCCGCGATGGTGTACGCCATCACCGGGTGGCCGCCGAGCGGCTTGATATTCTTGTTCTTGACGCGCTTGGAACCGGCGCGGGCCGGGATCAGACCAACGATGCTAGGCGTGCGCTCGCGTGGCATGGGCCTCCCCCTCTGGCGCAGGAGTGTACCACTGCTACCAGACCGTGATGCCGCCGTCCACCTGGAGGTTGATGCCCGTCACGTAGGCCGAGGCGTCAGAGGCCAGGAACACGAGCGGGCCGGTCAAGTCGCTGGCAACCGCCATCCGGCGTAGCGGAATCTTCGCGTTCAGCTTCCGCTTGAACTCCTCGTCCTGCCCGCCTAGCACGCCGCCCGGCGAGATCGCGTTGACGCGGACGCCAAACGCCCCCCAATAGCCCGCCAGGTACTTCGTCAGGTTCAGGACGGCCGCCTTCGACGCGCCGTAGGCCGGCGGCTTCAAGAACGGTGGCTCGAAGCCGAGGTGCTCGTACAGGCGATTGTCCGGCGAGATTTCCGCGTACATTGAGCCGACGTTGATAATCGCCCCGCGCCCGGCCTTCGCCATCTCGGTGCCGAACACCTGCGACACCTGGAACGTGCCGAAGGTGTTCACTTCCAGCACGCGGCGAAACACGTCCGGCGGGATCTCGTCCAGCCGATACTGCGCCGCGTCCGCGTTCGGCGGCTGGTCGATGCCGGCGTTGTTGACCAGGACATCCGGAATGCCCAGGTCGGCCAGGATGCCGGCACGAGCGGCCTCCAGTTGAGCGCGCTCGCGGACATCGGCGTGATACAGGCGCAGCCGGTCGGTGCCGTACTGCTTGCGCAGAGTCTCGAAGGCGGAGGACGCTTGCGCGCTCTCCAGGTCGATGCCGGCGACGCGCGCGCCGGCTTCTAGCAGGGCACCGATCCAGATTGGACCGAGGTTGCCGAGCGCGCCCGTCACGACGGCGACGCGCCCGGCCAGTGGCTCCGCACTCAGCACGGGGTATCCATCCTCTAGCGACAGGCCGCGCCGGGGCGACGCGGCCTGCTTGAACGGACTACGAGCGGGCGGTTGCCGCCGTCGCTGCCGCCCCGATGTGCTCGTGGGCCACAGCGTCGTCCTCGTTGAGGTCCACCAACAACGTGCGCCCGATCAGGTTGTCGAGCTCGTAGGGGGCCATCCCGCCGCCGGGGCACTTCAGCGCCACGTCAGCCTCAGTTAGCACCTGTCCGGCCTTCAACGAGTGCGCGGCGTAGATGCTCTTCGCCATCTTCACCATCGGCGCGAACTCGCTGGGGCGCTTTTTCTTGACGCCGTCGCCAACCGCCACGCGGGCGCGCGCGAGGTCGCGCACGACCCGCCGCAAGCCGGCCGGCTCCAGCGAGAAGATGTGGTCCGTGCCCTTCATGACGCGGTTGAGCGTAAAGTGCTTCTCGATGATCCGCGCGCCCAGCATGTAGGCGACGACTGGCATTGAGATGCTGTTGTCGTGGCCGGAGTAGCCGATCACGACCTCGGGGTACCGCTCGCGGAACGTCTGGATCACGCCCAGGTCAAGCTCGGCGTAGTCGGCGGGGTACGCGGCGGTGCACTGCATCACGCACAACTGCGAGTTGATCGGCAGGACCGTGTTGACCGCCCGGTCCACATCTTCCAGCGTCGCGCCGCCGGTGCTGACGAACATCGGCTTGCCGAAACGCGCGATGTGCTTCAGCAGCGGCGTATTCGTCAGGTCGGCTGACGCCACCTTGTAGAACGTCACGCCAAGCCCTTCGAGCAGATCGGCACTCGGGATGTCGAACGGGGTGGCAAAGTAGTCGATGCCAAGCTTCGCGGCGTAGTCCCGCAATTCGCTCAGTTCTTCAACGCCCAGTTCCAGCGCCTGACGATGCATCCCGTAGGTCGGCCCAAAGCTGTTCTCGTTCTCGTATGGGCGGTTGTACGCTTCCTTGGTGAAGAGCGTCTCGTTGTCGCGCTTCTGGAGCTTGACGGCAGAGGCACCGCACTCCTTCGCGCGGTCGAATAGCTCTTTCGCCTTCCCCACGTCACCCTGGTGGTTGTGACCGATCTCGGCGATGACGTAGGCAGGGCTGTCATCGTCGATGCGCGTCCCATTGATGACCAGTTCTCGTGCCACGGCGACCCCTACTTCCGGCGAGGATTTCGGAGGATGCGTCAGACCATGCAGCCCCCGCCAGGATGGCTGACTATATCGGCTTGACAGGAGACGGGGCAAACGTCGGCCTACGTGCTGCAAGACCGGCGTCTGGCGGCCGGACCGCCGAACTTGCTATCACCGTCCGGCACGGAGCGGCTAGCACTATCCTGCCGGGGGAAGCGATCTCAGGTGGCGTATCCACGGTCATGCCCAGTCTGCTCCTTGAACTACGGCAACACCGGCGCGACTGATCGCGGCCATGTGACGCTGCGCTCAGACCCCGGTGGCACGCCTAGCCCGTGGCGTCCGAAGCAGCCCGGCCGTATCCTGACGCTCAAGTGCATGACCTGTTCGGGCGACTTCCTCTGGGACTACTTCGGCAGCAATGTTCCGGTTCCGCTCAACGGCCTGAGCGTCCTCGAAGACGCCTGAATCTGTCGTTCAGACGGGTCAACCGCTGGCCGCTGAACGCCTGCACGGCCCCGTCGTGCGGCGCTAGCCGGAGTGACAGTGAGCCGCCTGCTGTCCGTTCGCGTGGGCAGGATGTGGTGCCCCATACACCCCAGGCCCCAGTAGCACCGCGTCACGATACCATCACAGCGCCCGGGCGGCCCTACGACGCGCACACCTGCCACAATGTCACTGCCTGTCGGGACATCATCTGTGGGCGGGCCAGGGCGGCTCGCCGGGAGGCGTTGCTGTGAAGATTGCTGACGTTCGCTGCTTTACCCTGGCCGGCCGCATCGTAGCGCCGCCGATCGAGGCCCGCCAGGTCGGGATGCTCGACGTGTACCCGGAGTTTGCGGCCCGGCCTGTCCCGGAGCGCAAGGTTGACGCGGACGGCGCGAGTCCCGTTTCCGGCGCGTATGTCGAGATCGAGTCCGACGACGGGCTGATCGGCGTGTTCGGCCCGATCTTCTACGAGACTGCCGTGCTGATCCAGACCAAGCTGCGCCCATACCTGTTGGCTCAGGACCCGCTGGCAACCGAACGCCTCTGGGATATCATGTATCGGCAGGACCGCCACGCCCGCAAGGGCTATCTGATGATGGCGATCAGCGCCGCCGACAATGCCCTCTGGGACTTGAAGGGCAAGTTCTTCGGGCAGCCGGTCTATCGGTTGCTTGGCGGTCCGACCCGCGAGCGCGTGGAGTGCTACGCCTCAATGCTCGGGCACTCGCTGGAGCTTGACCGCGTGACCGAGCGCGCCCAGTGGGCGGTGGCGCAGGGCTTCAAGGCGCAGAAATGGTTCTTCCGCTACGGCCCGGCCGATGGCCTGGCGGGCATGGCGCAGAACGTGGAACTGGCCCGCACGGTGCGCGAGGCCGTCGGGCCGAACATCGAGATCATGTTCGACTCGTGGATGGGCTGGGACGCGACCTACACCATCAGGCTGGTCGAGCGGATCGAGCAGTACGATCCGCGCTGGGTCGAAGAGTCGGTGCCGATGGACCGCGTGTCCGACTTTGCGATGATCCGCCAGTCCACACGCGTGCCCATCGCCACCGGTGAGCACGAGTACACGCGCTGGGGCTTCCAGACGCTGTTGCAGGCCGACGCCATCGACGTAATCCAGGCTGACCCGGACTGGTGCGGCGGCATCAGCGAACTCGTGAAAATCTGCAATCTGGCGTCAGCGTACGGCCGGATGGTGATACCGCATGGCCATTCGGTTCACCCGGCGGTCCACGTGATCGCGGCGCAGTCGCCAGCCACCTGCCCGATGGCCGAGACGTTGCTACTGGCGTTGCCGACGAAGCAACACTTCCACACTGAGCTGATGCAGCCCGAGGGCGGCTCGATTGCGCTGCCGACGGCGCCGGGCCTGGGCATCGCACTCGACGCGGCGAAGATAGAAACGAAGACGGCCATCACTGTCTGATGCGGGCCTGAGTCAGGGCGGCGCGAGATGTCCTCCGTCGCCCAGGTGTCCGCCATGGCCATTTCTAAGCGCTCCTGACCATTGCTTGCTATTTCCCCTTGACCGGTTGCGGTGCAGCCCGTAGTATCGGCGCGAGTCCCCGAACGGAAGGCATCAGGTTGCATAAAAATATGACTCGCTGGGTCCGCGCGCTCGTGATCGTCCTTGGTGCCGTGGCGCTCGGGCTGTACAGTCAGACTGGTATAGCCGCAGCAGCCACCATTCAGGTGAACACGACCGCTGATGAGAACGGCACCGGCGGCAACTGCTCGATTCGCGAGGCGGTGACGGCGGCCAACACGAACGCCGCGTTCGGGGGCTGCCCGGCCGGCTCTGGTGCCGACACGATCACGTTCAGTGTCAACGGCACCTTCCTGCTGACGCTCGGCGAGTTGCTCGTGACCGACTCGCTGACCATCAGCGGCAACGGCCAGTCCGACACCATCCTGGACGGCAACAACGCCAGCCGCGTGCTGCACATCGCCGAGACAGCCTCGTTCGAGATTCAGGATCTGACGATTCAGCACGGCCGCGCCACCACCGGCGGCGGCCTCCTCGTCGAGGCGCGCGGGGCCTTTGGTCGCACCGGCGCGATCACCGGCGTAACCGTGCGCAACAATCGGGCAACCGGTGGTAATGGCGGTGGCGCGTCGCTGGGCGACCTCGCTTCGCCACCCCCGGACCCTTTTGGACGGCCCTGCGCGCATGTGAGTGTATCCGACTCCCTCTTTGAGGAGAATGCGGCAACCGCAGTGGGTGGCGGCTTGCACTACTTCACGGTCGACGTGAACACGATCATGTGCAGTCTTTCTGGCAACCTCGGACTTGATCCCGTCTTGATCACCGAGAGTACAATTCGTGCAAACACCGCCAGCGAAGGCGGAGGCATTGGGTTCACCTTCGAGGGTCTGCGGCAGCAGGAGCTAACCCCACTCTTCGTTGCGATACTGGACCGCACAGTAGTTACCGGCAACACCGCCTCGAATCGTGGTGGTGGGATTGCCGGTGGATTCGATAGTGCGGGCAACAACAATTTGTTCGTTTTGCCACGCAGGGCCACGGTGAGCGGGAATGTCGCCGGCACTGATGGTGGTGGCATCTTCGCTTCTGCGCTGGCCGGCATCAACAGTACGATCTCTGGGAATACAGCCGGCTCGCGCGGCGGCGGAGTCGCCTTGCGGGACATCATCACGAACGCCGTCACCATTGCCGGCAACAGTGCCAATAGCGGTGGCGGCATCTACCTCCGACCGACTCCGCCGCCCGACTCGCGAACGACGTCTGTACGCTCGACGATCATCGGGCAGAACGGCGGCGGCGACTGCGGCGGCGAGTCGTTTACGTCGCGCGGCTTCAACATCGCCAGCGACACGACTTGCAACGCCTCGCTGACCCAGGGCACGGACCAGAAGAACATCAACCCGCTGCTGGCCCCCCTGGACGACTACGGCGGCCCCACCGAAACTCACGCCCTGCGGACCGGCTCGCCGGCGCTCGACAACCACACGTGCGTGCCCGGCGAAGGCACCAGCGACACCGAGGACCAGCGCGGCATCTCGCGGCCGCAGAACGGCCTCTGCGATGTCGGCGCGTTCGAGGGCCGCGTGAGTGACATCACGGGGGGCGACACACTGGCAAGGCCGGCAGCCGTCCCAGGAGCCGATTCGACAGGCCAGAAGAGCAACGACGATGAGGACGACAAGCCGAAAGAGACGGAGGAGCAGCGCCAGCAGCGCGAGCGCACCAACCGCTCCAACCGCAGCGACTACGCCACCGAGGGCAACGTCACGGCGGTAGAGCCAGCCAGCGACGGCAAACACCTGCTCGTCACCATTGCGCTGACCCGCAACGAGACGCTGATCGTACAGGTCGCGTGCCCCGTCGGAAAGTGCCCAGATATCCGCGCTGGCGACTACCTGGAGGCCGACGGCTACCAGAACGGCGTCGGCGACCCGAACAGCTACTTTGTCGCTGACGATGTGACCGTACGGCGCGGCGGCAAGCGCGTCAACTAACCGCTCGAAGCAGAGCCCCGCACCGAGCAATCTGCCGCGCCACAATGGGGGGCTAACGAGTACGGTGCGGGCGACGCTCTGCCGTATGGCGTCGCCCTTGACTCATGTTCCGGCGAGGTGAGAACGATGAAGGTTACCCAGGTCTCGGATCAGACTGCGCAAGCACTCCAGCCAATCTTCCGCATCTCGGGAGTTGGCTTTTCTGGAGCAACTGTCGCGGCATTGGTTTCTGCGGAGGCGTCGCCAGAGTCGCCCGCGTCGGATGTCGCTGCCCTTGCTCTCCCGCTGACAAGGGATGATCTGGAGCACAGCGTCGTCTCGGAAGGCTTGTTGCGACCGCTCTTCGGCTCGTCTTCTGTCACGACGAAGCGACTGAAGGGGGCAAGTCTCGTCGCTGAAGGTCTCAAAGTCTTTGATCCTTCGATCTCACCCATCGTTGATTCCCTCACGGTCATCGTAGCAACGAAAGAAGTGATGGACGCCCTCGCGGACGAGGACAGTACGAACTGGACACGCATCCTCAAGACCGGGAAACTTGTCGTGGCTACGGGCAACTTGGCCTCGAATTTTGGTGACGCAATTCCTGGCGTGAGCCAGGCTGCTCCGTTCCTGAAGGCGTTGGGAGCCGTCATCAAGATGGGCGATGGGGCGACGCTGCTGGTGCAATCCGAGGATCACCACCATGGAACAACTGGCCTGGCAGGCATCAACGCCTTTACCACGAAGAGTGCCGACAGCAGATGACGCCTTCGACGGCTCGACCAGCCGTCGCCCTTGCTTGATCAGAAGCGGCGAGCCCATCCGTGCATGTCGGCATTCACCGTAGTAGCGATTGAACCCGAGGCTGCCCTTGACCCTGCCGACGTGACTCTCTTCGTCACCGGTCTCACCTTCGTTGGGCCTGGGGCTTTCACCAGAACCGTGACACCCCTCAGCAGAATGAGACCGTGACGATGGGGCGAGGCACCCGACGGTGACAAGCGGGTCAAGGAGGCCAGCCGCGCGTGCAACGCTTCGTTTCGTCGCACAGAAGGCGAATGGAAGCACTTGTCATCGGGACTGCGGCGTCAGGATTGTGCAGACGCACCATTTCGCTCGCTCCTGGTGACATGGCACAATGGCTCACGTTGACAGCAGGCTAGCACGCATCTACGATGCAAGTCTGTTGCCCTGGCATGATCGTCGTGTCAGGGCGGTCCCGGTCCCGGCACGCTGCCCGGCCGCGAGGAGCATCATGAGTATTGAACTTGGCATTCGTTCGTTGACCCGCCGAGGCTTCCTGCGCCTCGCCAGCCTGGCAGGCGGCTCGACCCTGCTGGCAGCGTGCGGACAGCCCGCAGCCCCCGCCACCAAGCCCACCGAAGCCGCGAAGCCTGCCGCACCCGCCGCCGCCCCGCCCGCCACTGCCGCTCCAGCGGCAGCAGCTCCTGCCAAGCCGGCTGAGGCTGCAAAGCCCGCCGAGGCCGCCAAGCCGGCAGCACCTGCGGCAGCGGCCCCGGCCGCCGCTGCCAAGCGCGGTGGCGTTTTCAACTACGCCGAGGCTGGCGATTTCAACAGCTTCAATCCGTGGGCCGTCACCGCCACCAACCAGGCGATGTACAACCAGGTCTTCTCGCGGCTGCTCTACAAGGACACCAACGGCAAGGAAGTTGCCGACATGGCCGAGTCCTGGGAGATGGCGAAGGACGGCTTGTCCTTCACCGTCAAGATGAAGCAGGGCATCAAGTGGCACGACGGTAAGGAGCACGTAGCCCAGGACTACGTGACCATGTTCGGCTACACCAAAGACGAGAACTTGCTGAAGAACGCCGCCGTCAAGAAGCATCAGGGGTACATCGCGGCGATCAAGGACGTGAAGGCCCCGGACAAGTTCACCGTCGTCTTCGAGTTTGGCGCGCCAGTCCCCTACGTCGTGGACCTCGTCGACTACTGGTACGCCATCCGCATCGACGACGTGGGCGACCCCGACTCGATGAAGAAGCCGCCGGTCGGCACCGGCCCGTTTAAGATGGTCGAGTGGCAGCCGAACCAGTTCGCGAAGTTCACTCGCAACCCCGACTTCTACATGAAAGATCAGCCGGTCGTTGACGAAGTGATGTTCAAGCGGCTGGAGAAGGCCGAGACGCTGATCCCGAACCTGCAGTCCGGCGGCGTTGATGCGGTGCTGGTGACAAGCGCGTCCGACGTGGCGTCGCTCAAGGCGAACGCCGAGATGAAGGTTGACCTCTACGATGTCGGGAGCGTCTTCAACGTCCAGATCAACTGCAACAAGCCCCCATTCGACAAGAAAGAGGTTCGGCAGGCGCTGTCGTACTCGATGAACCGCGTGGAGATGGCGAAGACGGCATTCTTCGGCGTCTCTCAGCCCATTGTCACGCCGTTCTACAGCCCGAACAACCTAGCTTACCGCGAAGACCTGACGAAGGCGCAGGGCTTCGACCTGGACAAGGCGAAGTCGATGCTGGTGGCGGCCGGCGTGAGCAACCTCACCATGACCACCAGCGTCACGCCGCGCTGGCCGCAGATGAAGCTGTTCATGCTGCTGTGGCAGGCCGACCTTGCGAAGATCGGCGTGAAGCTGACCGTCAACGAGGTCGAAACGGCAAAATTCTACGACATCGCGGCGGACAAGGACATGCTCGGGAATGACATTGCGCCGTGGCTGAACGGCCGCGTCCTGCGCGACCCGGCCATCCTCTGGAGTTCGCAGGCCAACTTCCGGGGCAACGAGCGCAACATCTTCGGCTACAAGAATGCCGAGATGGAGAAGTTGATCGCAGACGCCGCCAATGAAATCGACGCCGCCAAGCGGAAGTCGATGTACCAGCGGCTGAACGAGATTGTGGTTGAGGATGCGTACTTGATCCACGTCGCCACGAATCCGTTCATCTTCGCGATGAAAAAGGGCGTCAACGGCTTTAGCGTAGACCTGATCGGCAACGTCGCGCTCGCAGGCACCAGCGTCTGATTGGCGTCGCGTCCGCGCAATCGTCACCGTCGGCCTGAACCGCGCGGCCCCGCGCACCTGGAGTGTGGGGCCGCCGGTCGGCCTGGAGTCTGCCTGTGGGGCCATACCTGATCCGTCGGCTGCTGCTGCTCGTGCCGACGCTCCTGTTCGCATCAATCCTCATTTTCGCCGTCATCACACTGGCCCCCGGTGACCCGGCGCGCATGATGCTGGGCACACAGGCCACGCCCGAAGAGATCGTCGTCGAGCGCGAGCGCCTGGGCCTGAACCAGCCGATTCCGGTGCGCTACGCTATCTGGCTGGGTGACGTGGCGACGTTCAATCTGGGCGTCTCGCAGTCAAACAGGCGGCCGGTAGCGTCACTGGTGGCCGACGCCTTCCCGCACACGCTCCGGCTCGCCCTTAGTGCGCTTACCGTCGCCATCCTGATCGGCTTTCCGCTGGGCATCCTGGCCGCCGTCAACGCCAATCGGCGCATCGATGCGATCATCACGGCTGTCACGTCGCTCGGGCTGGCGATGCCGGCGTTCTGGCTCGGCCTGCTGCTGATCCTGTTCTTCAGCGTGACGTTCCAGTGGCTACCGCCCTCCGGCGTCGGCTCGAGCAGCCAGCCGTGGTATCAAAATCTGCCGTACCTGATCCTGCCGATTATCACCATTGCGGTGTCGAACCTGGCCGTGATTTCGCGGTACGTACGCTCGGCCATGATCGACATTCTCAGCGCCGACTACGTCCGCACGGCCCGTGCGAAAGGTCTGTCAGAGCGAGCGGTGATCGTGCGCCACGCCCTCCGCAATGCCATGATCCCGGTCGTCACGATCCTGGGCATTCAATTCGGGCGGCTGCTCGGGGGCGCGGTCGTCACCGAAGCGGTCTTCGCCTACCCTGGCATCGGCCGGCTGGTGATTAGCTCGATATTGAACCGTGACTATCCCGTCGTCCAGGCGACGCTGATGCTGGTGGTGCTGGTGTTCCTCTTCACGAACATCATCGTAGATCTGTCGTATGCGTACCTGGACCCCCGCGTGAAGCTGGAGCGTGCCCGTTGAGCGTAGGAAAGCCGACCGGCGCGCAGACCCCGGCGCTCGACGGAACCGCGTCCGCTGCCGCGGCGACAGCGCCCGCCCCCGTAGACCGCGCCGTCGAGCCGGCCGGCTCCCCGATCATCGCGACGATTCGCCGGCTGCTGAAGAATCGCAAGGGCATCGTCGGCACGGGGTTCCTGGGCCTGCTGATTCTGGTTGCCACGATTGGGCCATACGTCGCGCCGTACGACCCAAACGAAGTTCACGTCATCGACCAGTTGAAGCCGCCGTCTGGCACCTACCTGCTAGGCACCGACGAACTGGGCCGCGACATCCTTAGCCGGATCATCCACGCGGCCGGGCCTGCCATCCAGGCCGGCGTGCTGGCGGTGACGCTGGCCGCGCTCTTCGGGAGCGTCACAGGGTTGATGGCGGGCTATTTCGGCGGCTGGCTTGACGTGTTCATCGGCCGTATCTGGGACACGCTGCTGGCATTCCCGGCCATCTTCCTGGCCATCGGCATCGTGACGATCCTGGGGCCGGGCCAGATGAGCGGCGTGCTGGCTATCGCGATCATCAACATGCCGGTCGCGTCACGGCTGGTGCGGGCCATCACCGTGTCGGCCCGCAATGCGGATTATGTCGATGCAGCGCGGGCGCTCGGCTGCACCGACAGCCGGATCATGCTCTATCACATCCTGCCGAACTGCATCGCGCCGTTGATCGTGCAGATGGCGATTGCCGCCCCCGAAGCGATCCTGGTCGAATCGTCGCTGAGCTTCCTGGGCCTCGGCGCGCCATTGCCGGCCGCCACCTGGGGCAACATGCTGAGCAGCGCGCAGGCGTTCCTGAGCCGCTCGTGGACGTATGCGTTGATGCCGGGCCTCGCCATCACGCTGACGGTGGTCGGCCTCAACTACTTCGCCGACGCGTTGCAGGACGCTCTGGACCCGCGCCGCATCCGGGCCGGCAGCGGCAACGCCTGAGCCCTCACTCATGCCCCCTCTCCCGCAAGCGGGAAAGGGGAGGACTATTCCTTCATCGCCACACCCGATGTCATGCGTAACACCCCCCCACGTCATCCTGAGGTCGCCATGCCTCTTCGACGCACCGCGGGCAATGCAAACCCGGTTCTGCTCCCCCTCTCCCGCAAGCGGGAGAGGGGCTGGGGGGTGAGGGTTGCGGCCCGCCCACCTTCATTTTCGGTAACTGCACACGTACGGCGACCGGGCGGTCGGGTCGCAGAGTGAGGAGGGGTTCTGTTAAGCTGGGAGCACGATGGAGCGAGAGGCGCTGGGTCGGCTGAGTCGCGAGGAGTTGCTGGAGGTGATAGGCCAGCAGCAG
>JBBQBU010000053.1:0-18165 GCA_038318015.1 Chloroflexota bacterium
AAGTCCGCCTCAAACAGCCGCAGCACGCCTATAATTTCTCTCGGCAGGGTTCCCATGGCTCGCCCTTTCTTGGCAGTGGGGGTGAGTCAAGCGTACCCTGCCTCTCTTATTCCGTCTACCAAATGGACAAAGCCGAGCTGAGGACACCCTCAAGAACAAAAAGGAGCTAGCCACGCGCTTCGTGCGGGCCTCGCTGAAGGGCTGGCAGGCGGCCATCGAGGACCAGAAGGGTGCCGTCGAGGTCATCATGAAGTACGCCGAAAAGGGCTCGACGACTGCCGAGCATCAGGCGCGTATGATGAGCGAAGTCGCCAAGCTGGTCATTCCGCAGGGCATGTCGAAGGAGCAGATTGGGCTGATGGACGCCGGCCGGTTCAAGACGACAGCGGATATCGCGCTCAAGTTCAAGGTCATCAATGCGCCAGCCGACCCGGCGAAGTCGTACACGAACGAACTCGTGGAAGCCGCGATGAAGCGGTAACGCGCACGCCGACGTCGCCTGCATGGCCCACACCCTGACACGAGGAAGCCCCGGCGCATGTGCGCCGGGGCTTCTGGTTGCGTTCAGGCTGGAGCCAGCGTCAGGCGAGGTACTTCTTGAACCACGCTTCAACGTGGTTCCAGCCTTCCATCGCCGCTTGCGGACGGTACGCCATACCCTGGTAGTACATGAAGCCGTGGCCAGCGCCGTCGTAGCGATGGAACTGGTACGGGTAGTCGGGCCCCTTCTCTTTCAGCGCCTCTTCCAGCACATTCACGGAGGCCGGATTCGGGTTCTGGTCGTCGTTGCCGAACAGGCCCAGCATCGGCGCCCGAAGCTGCGGAACCAGGGTCACCGGCGAGACCGGCTGCCGCTCATTGAGCGATTCGGGGGGCTGAGTGACGTTGCCGCCCCAGAGGTTCACCACGGCGTCGAAGGCCGGGTTGCTGGCCGCCGCCAGGACCGCGTGCCGGCCGCCGGAGCAGGTGCCGATGACGCCGACCTTGCCGTTGCTGCTGGGCTGCGCCTTGATCCACTCCAGCGACGCGTTGGCGTCGCCGAGGACGGACGCATCGGTGATCTGGGGGCGGGCGATGGCCGCGACCTCGTCCGGCGTGCCCTGGCCGAAGCGGTCGAACAGGTTCGGCGCAATCGCGATGAACCCGTGCTCTGCAAAGCGCCGCGCGAACTCCCGGTAGAACTCATCCCAGCCCGGCACGTGATGCAGCAGCACAACCCCCGGATACGGCCCCGGGCCGTCAGGGCGCGCGATGTAGGCGTTGATCAGGTCCCCGCCGCCACCCGCAATCTTCGAGACCCCGGCGACCATGCCGCCTTCTGTTGCCGTGTTGAAACTGTTCCAGGCCATCCGTTCCCTCCGCTCCCAGCCGAGTCCTCGGCGGGGTAATCATATCCAGACCAAACCATTTGCGGTACGTGAACGTTATGCTAGTAGAGTAGTGACGCCATCGCCACGCTGCAAGGGCCGTGACGACAACGTTACGACATACCCATACTAGCGACGTGTCTACTCATCCAACGAGTACCGAGCGCAAACGGATGTGTTTGGGTACGGATGCTGGACACGCAGGAGTGATTGTGGACCGCCGTGTCTTCCTGAAACTGGCCGGTTTCGCCGTTGCCGCAAGCGCGTTCGAGGCGCAGCCTGCCGCCGCAGCCATCGTACCAAGTGTTGCCGCCGAGCCAGTGCGCCAGCTTGGCGCGGCCGGCCCGGCAAACGTCGGTACGTCATCGGTGCGCTGGAGCATCCACACGCCCGGCACCTACTTGATTTCGGGCACCTTGCGCCTCGATGCGCCGCTGGTCGAGATCTCCGGCATCGCCAACACGAAGACGATTTCCTGGTCGAGCGTGCCCGGCGAGACAGCCCCCGTCACCAGTTTCCTCACCTATGAACAGTTTGACAGCCCGGGCCTCACGCCAGACATCCAGGTCCGGGGCGGGCGCATCGAGTCGCTGTCGATCACGCCGGTGGACTTCCAGTAACAGGCCCACAACTCCCCCTCTCCTGCTTGCGGGAGAGGGGGCTTGGGGGGTGAGGGGGGCTGTGTCCCTCAACTGGCGGTTGCTGCCACCGGGTCGGGCGGGCGGCGCGCCAGGAAGAACAGCAGCGCGCCGCAAGCTGTCAATCCCGACAGCAACAGGAACGGCACCTGATACCCGCCGAACTGGTCCGCCGCCGCACCGACCACCACCGGCGCGACAATCGCCATCGGCGACGCAATCGTCTGCATCAGGCCGGCGATGCGCCCGTAGGCCACGCGCCCGAAATAGTCGCCCACCAGCGCATTGCTGACGGCCGCGCGTACACCCCAACTGAACCCGAAAAACGCGCCATACACCAGGAACGGCACCAGCGTCGTGCCGAACGACACCAGCAGCATGCCCAGCGTCGTGCAGAGCATGTTCAGCCCCATCAGTTGGTGCTTCTGCATGCGGTCGCCTAGCATGCCGCCGACGAGCCGCCCCGCAATGTTGAACAGGTTCATCTCCGAGAGGATGAAGGCGGCCGTCTCGCGGTCCAGCAAGTGCTCGAAGTACGGGAACTGGTGGACGACCACTGCCGACTGCACCAGCATCCCCAGCGCCGTCGCCGCTGCGATCAGCCAGTAGGCGCGCGTCCGGAGTGCCTGCCGCATCGTGAAGTTGACCAGACCGCCGCCGCGCGCCTGTCCTTTCGCAGCCGTGGCCGCCGGGCCGGCTTTCTCGCCGTCCGGTAGCAGGCCGTACGGCTCCGGCGCGTCGCGCATCAGCAGGATGATCGGCAGGCCCAGCACCAGCATCGCGACGCCAGTCCCGAAGGCTGCCGTCCGCCAGCCGTAGATGGCCTGCGCCCAGACGATGACCGGGATGAAGATCGCCCCGGCAGCGGCGAACCCCGTCACAGCCAGCCCCATCGCCATTGAGCGCTTGCGGCGGAACCACCGGTTGAGGCTGAAGCTGACCACCAGCAGCCCGACCAGGCTGTTTGCCAGCGCCATCAGCAAGCAGGCCGCGTAGTACGCCCACAGTGAATCGATCCAGCTAAAGACCATGAACGCGAAGGCGAACAGCACCACGCCCACGCTCATCAGTACGCGCGGCCCGAAGCGGTCAACCAGCCAGCCGTTGAGCGGCCCCAGGAAGCTGTCTACCTGCTGGAACGAGCGCCCGGCGGCGGTGGTGGCTGCGCTCCAACCAAACTCGCGCTGGAGCGGCCCGATATAGGTGGACAGGCCCTGCGCCGAGAAGCTGGTGAAAATCTGGGCGATGAACCCCATCGCCACGATGACCCAGCCGTAGAACAGGTACGGTGAACAGGCCTGGACGATGCGGGCGTGCCGCGCGCTGCCCGCTGCATCGCCAGATTCGGCAGAGGATGCCATGCGCGCCGCCAGACCTCCCGAGCGCTCCTGGCGTCATCGGGTGACGCCGCTGGGGGCAACTCTAGCAGGCCCGCGCGCGGCAGATCAGTGCAGGAGCGCCAGAGACGCGGCTGCACGCTTGTGAACGCCGCCCTTGCTTGCGCGACGCCCCTGCATCTGATGTACCGCACTTGCTGCAACATCTCGTCGGCCGTCACCTGATTCATGAGCGCCAGGAGGCGGCTGGCGAGTTCGTACGGAGAGCGACGTACGGCAAGGACGATGTCCGCGTGCTGCTGTCACTCGATACCATACTGCCGTGCGAGCGTCTCAAAATCGCGACGATTGTGCGTCAAAAGTACATGGCGTTGGCTGCTCGCGAACTGTAACTGGTCAGCGTCTGACGCACCGGCGCGCCCTGCCTCATAGGTAGTCAAAACGGTGAAGCCGCGTGCGCGAATGAGATCTCCGACGAGGACGCTCACGTCCTCATCAAGGTACAGGGCCATGAATAGGTCAGACACTCGACGGCTACTCAGCTATCTTGGCTGGCCGACCTAACAGATCATCGGGAATCTCGTTCTGGGCTATATGGACGTGGATCTCGCCCTGATGATCGCTGTAGTAACTCAGGGCGTCGAAGACCTGTGCAACGGTGAGGTGCGGTAACTGACGCGGAATTGCTTCCGGCGGTATACCTTGCCGCCATAACTCGACGATGGCGCGAACGGGAGTACGCGTCCCGAGAATGATCGGTTCTCCGCTCAGAATCTCGTCGTCGCTGACGATATAGCGGTGCCCCGTTGCTTTCATGATGGATCCTCCCGTCCAGCCGATGTCGCCCTAGTGGGAGAGGTCAGCCTCTCCCAATGAGCTCACGCACGGCTATGGGTCAGCGCCAGGAACTCCGCGCGCATGTCCCGGTCGTCACGGATGCTCCCGAGCAGCGTGCTGGTGCGGGTGACGCTCTGCTGCTTCTCCACGCCGCGCATCATCATGCACAGGTGGCTCGCCTCGATCACGACACCGACGCCGGTCGGGTCCAGCAAGTCCTGCACACATTCGGCAACCTGCTTGGTGAGTCGCTCTTGTACTTGGAGCCGCCGCGCGAACACATCAATCAACCGGGGCAGCTTGCTCAGGCCAACTACCCGTCCCCGCGAGATGTACCCGACGTGTGCCTTCCCGAAGAACGGCAGCAGGTGATGTTCGCAAAGGCTGTAAAACTCGATGTCCCGCACCAGGACGAGTTCGTCGTAGTCCACATCAAACAGGGCGTCGCCAATAATGTCGCGCGGGTCTTGCCGATAGCCTGCCGTCAAGGCTTCCATGCTCTTGCGGACGCGCGACGGCGTGTCCAGCAATCCGTCACGGGTCGGGTCTTCGCCCACGCCGAGCAGCAGGCCGCGGGCCGCCGCTTCGAGCAGCGGGCCGTCCGGCGCGGCGTCCAGGCCGGTGGGCTGAGAACGGTGCCGTGTCGGCAGCTCCACGGCCGACAGCTTTCCGTGAGATCCGTTGGTACCGTTGGAGCCATTGGTGCCCAGGATGCGGGCAGGATCAGCAGACATCGACGTTCACCTTCTTGGCCGTTCTTGGCGTCATCGTCCTGTCAACGGCTCCCTGCGAGGACCAATGACCCGTGTCGGCGCCAGGACGCCAGACAGGGAGCGACATGCCGAGGGGATTGCACGGGCCGCAACGCACAAGGAGGGAGAGTTCGGAGGTGCGCGCCGTGGCGGTCACGACTCCTCGTAGCTTGCGGCGTTGTTTTCGGTTTCTTGCACCTTCACACGCACGAGCTGTGCCTGCTCAGAGATTGGCCCGACGAGCCGGTCCCAGAAGACTCGCGCCAGGTTCTCGGCGGTCGGCACGACGCCTTCCAGGAACGGTACGTCCGTATTCAGGTTGCGGTGATCGACCAGGTCAATCACGTACCGGTCCATCACCTCTTTCACCCACTTCAGGTCGGCAATCATTCCCGTTTCCGGGTCCAATTCCCCCCCGATGGTGACTTCCACGACGTAGTTGTGCCCGTGGCCGCCAGGATTGGCACAGCGACCGAAGACCGCATCGTTGCGAGCGGCGTCCCACGCAGGGCGGTACAGCCGATGTGCAGCGGCAAAGGTAGCGCGTCGGGTGACAGTGAGCACGGACGTGGCCTCCTGGGCGGGCCAGCCGCGCCAGAACGGATGATCGAAGTATGCCGCATGAGATCGCCGGCATGCTGACCTACGCTGCGAACAGCATACCATAACCACACGGTCAGGTTCTACAAAATTATAACAAAAGATGAACACTATCTACGCACATGTCTGAATCTGCCCGGCTCCAGGCGGATGCTGCAGTCTGTCTGGTCGCCTGCATGCGCGCCACGTCGATGTTGAGATTGGTGCCTGTTGTGACGGCTCCCGGCCGCTCTGCTGGCCGGCTCTGGTACGTGGCATCGTGCCTGCATAGCTGTTCTGCATGCAACACGCAGCGCGACAGCCCGACCTTGACCCTGAACCATCGACAGCAACGGTGCCTGAGAGCGCCGGGCGCGGCGCTATTGAAGCGTACTACCGTGAGGTTGCGCCATTCTATGACGCCGACCTGACGGCCCGTGGCGACCTGGAATTCTGGCGGCGCATCGCCGAGCAGCACAAAGGGCAGCGTGTCCTGGAGCTCGGCGCAGGCACCGGCCGCGTCACCGCAGTGATGGCACCAGCGGCCAGCATGCTCGTCGCCCTTGACCTCTCGCCCGAGTTGCTGGACCTTGCGGTACCGCGTCTTGCACCGTTCCCACACGCCCACTTTCTGCGTGGCGATATGCTGGCGCTTGCCTTTCGCGAGCCGTTCGACCTGATCGTGGCGGCGAACGACCCGCTCAGTCACATCACCGACCCTGCCGAGCGCGATCAGGTACTGGCCGAGGTTGTTCGCAACCTCGCGCCCGGCGGGCGGTTCGTGCTGGATGCCTTGTGGATGTCGCCAGCGGCGGCTCGGGCCGTCGAGTCGCGCGGGGGGCGCGTGGAGCGGCGCACCAGTACGGTCAACGGACAACGCGTCGCCGTCGTGGAGCGCTGGGAGCGTACATCACGGCAACATCATCAATGCAGCGCCCAGTATGCGTACCACCGACCCGGCTGCAGGCCCGTGATCGCCGAATTTGAGGCGCGCGACTGGTCGCCAATTGAACTGTTGGCCCGCTTCGGCCGGGCCGGGCTGACCGTGGCGGAACTGTGGGGCGACTACCAGGGCGCACCCTGGAACCCTGAGACATCGTCGCAACTGATCGTCTCCGCGACGGCGACCTCGCGCTGACGAGGCTGCCTGTTTGCCGCTGCTGTCGCTCAAAGATGTACAAGCTGGCACGCGCATTGCATCGGAGGTACCCGGATGGCCGGCGCATCTGTGCCGACCGTGCGACACGAAGGAGCTTCCGATGTACGCGAAAAACCCTGATATGACCGCTTCCCGGCAGCCCATGCGCGGCTGGATGCGGCGTTCACTGATCTCTACGCTAGTCGCGGTGCCGGCCCTGGTGACGATGGTCGCGTGCAGCGGCGCGGCCCCGGCCCCGCCGAACGTCTCGACAGCGTCCACGCAGGTAGCGGCCGGCGCGACGCTCGTCGCATCGCCGGTTGCAACGGCTGCTGCGGGTGCAGCCCCGGCCATCGCGACGGTCCAGGCGGCGGCCTCCCCGGCGCTGGGGACGGCGCAGGCCGCCGCGTCGCCGGCAATGGCGACCGCCGCCGCAATCATGGCCAGCCCAAGCCCCAGTCCGGCCGCGCAGAGTGGCATGGGCACGCTACGGATTGCGGACGCCAGCCTGGCCGATGCGACGCCCTGGCTGAGCATCCAGAACGACAGTGACGAAGCGGTTGAGGTCGGTGGCTGGCAGTTACAGGTCGGCAACGCGACGGCCGAGCTGCCGGAGAGCGCGATTGTGCAGCCGGGTAGCAGCCTGACACTGCACGCCGGCACCGGCCTGAGCAGCGACGACGAGTTGTTCCTGGGGAACGCTGGCGACGCGCTGGCGGCAGCGGCGATGCCGGGCGCACAGGTGCGCCTGACGGACGACGACGGCCGCATTGTGTCCGAAGTCACGGTGCCACGCTTCTAATCCCGTCCGGTCGTCTTCTCGGGACCGTCATCCTGAACGGGTGGCGGTCCCGCTTCGAGTCGTTCCGAACGGAGCCTGCCCCCCGCCATGTCATCAAAGCAACGCGAGATTCCCCTCCTATTCCTGTGATCCTGACGGTCCCCTTCATGTCACCCTGACCGTCCTGTTCACCTCATCCTGACGGTCCCCTTCATGTCATTGAAAGCTTGCGAAGGATCTCACGCTCCCAATACTGTCAGCGTGAGATCCTTCCTCCGTCAGGATGACGTGGGGTAGCGCGCGCGGTCGGGTGGCACGCGCGCGGTCGGGGAGTTTGGGCGTGGCAGGGCTAATAGCTGCGGAAGGCGCGGGCGAACGCATCGGCACGAGCGGTATCGCCGGTAGCCCGCCAGCGACCGGCTGACACGAACTGCTCGACCGGCCGCCGATTGGTCGTGACCAACCCGAGCGCCGACGGGTCAGTGTGGATGGTGGCTGTGGAGAGGCCAGCGCCATCTGACAGGACCGCCACTCCGCCGTGGCCCACCTGCATGCTCACGGTCAGCGGTGGCTCCCCCGAGACCTTGATGCGGTAGGTGCCGGCGACGGCCGGATCGTCGGCGGCCGAGAAGCCGCGCCCGATGCGGTCCGGCAGCGTCCGGGCAAAGGCAGCCTGGATTGACGGACGGATGTCGGCCGCCGGGTCCAGCGTCACGCGGATGTCCCAGTCGTGCAAGGCCACTTCAAAGAGCCACTGGTCCTGCACCCAGGCCAGCGGGCGCGCGCCGATGGGATGCCAGCCCTGTGCGCCGGCCGGGGCGTCAGAAATAGCGACCAGTTCAGTCGTCATAGCGGCCCGCGCGCGGTCGTACCACGCCAGCAGTTCACCGGGCGACTGCGTCAGCGCTTCCTTCAGGCGTTCGCCACGGGCGGCCCGCCAGGCCTGGATGCCATCTCGGGCGATCAGTGGCGGCCCAGGGTCGCCCGCCCGGCCGCGCGCGAGGCTGTCCTGCAGCAGCTCGCAAACCATCACGATGTGGATGAACGCCCCGGCGACGGACCAGCCGTCACAGTCGCTCGGCTGCTCCCAGGCTGTCGCCGGCAGCGCCTCCATGTCGCTGCGAAACACACTGTCCAGTTCGTCAATGGCCCGTCGAATGGTGGCCGTGTCCATGATGCTGCTCCCGGGTGCTGGGTGCTGGGTGCTGGGTGCTGGGTGCTGGGTGCTGGAAAGACGCTCCCCCTCTCCCACTTGTGGGAGAGGGGGCTAGGGGCAATACCAGTAAGTTAAGGCCCGCTAACCAAGAAGCGGCCCGTCGGATGAGATCGTCCTCGCGCACTGACTAGGAAGAGTGTGCTGGAAACGTCGTGGCCGAAAGTGCCGTGTGAGCACGGATTCGACCCTGGATTGACGCTAACTTACTGGTATTGCTCCTAGACCGATTGCAGCCGTGGCATCACATCGATACGGTCCGTTGAGGCTCCCTTGCGCAGACCTACCCGCAACAACTCCGGATTGCCGCCATACTCGGTGGCCCGCCGGCAACTGTGTACCTCATGGTCGCCAGACGGATCCTTCACGATCAGCACCTGCCGGCCGGACTGGTCGATCCGCACAACCTCGCCGGGGGTGTACCAGACACCCTGGTCCGGCACATGCAGCGTCGAAAACTTGCCAACTTTGCTCAAAAGAACCCTCTTTCATCCTGCTGACGGCGGGTTCACCCGCCGTCAGTCAGGCTCGCTTGCGGTCGCCTGGGGTCGTTGGCTGGCCCGGCACAGCTTTCGTGCCTTCCACCTGGGCGCGGAGTTCATGGGGCCGCAACCCGTGCTTTGACGGCTTCGGCGCCTTGCCCTTGCTCTTCAGTCGCAGCTTTTCGCCCATGACATCCTCCGTGTGCGCGCTATCAACGACGCCCGCGTGGTCGCCGCTCGCCGGGTGCGGCGTCGGCCTGAGTGGCCGACAGGCGCTCGACCACCGGCGGATCGAGCCCTTCCTTCCGCCGCCAGTTCACAATGCCCTCGGCATGTTCGTTGCACCAGTACGAGTACATGGTGTGCGCGACGCCTGCCCGGTCGCCCTGGTGCACCAGTTGTCGCCAGGTCGCCGGCTGTTCACAATCGCCGTTCGCCGTGCTCTCGCACTGCTGCATCAAGCCCTCACTCACGCCGCCGAGTAGTGTTCGCGCCAAGCGTAGCGCACTCGGCCTCATCTAGCACCGTTCAACGTGCACTGTCACCGCCTCGTCGAACTGGCGGCCGGTAGAACCCGGTGTCCGCAGGTTGTAGCCAAACGTGGCCTGCCGAACCCCAACCGGGTACTCGGCCGAGACATCGACCTCGTCCAGGCGCTCCAGGCTCCGGGCCGGTTCCTGGTTCAGGCCCGCGTTGTAAATGCCGGCCAGCGCTGCGGGGAAGTACCCCGAATCCGAGCACGTGCCTTCTGCGACCACGATCCCAGCGCTGTCGCAGATGCGAACGTTCAACATGGTTGCCTCCAAGTCGGGCACGCGTGCCCTGCGTCGCGATACCGACCGGCCGCGCCGGGCCAGAGCGGTCCCGTCAATGCGTCGTCGGGTTCGACGGATGCCCCGGCGTCTGGGCACGGCGCTGCTCGTCAAGCAGCCACTGATGCACCGTCTCAGGTGGATCGTAGAAGCGGTGGCCGTGGCGCAGTTCATTCGCCTCGACCACGGCCATGTCAAGGTCGCCCGGCGGCATCGCTGCCAACAGAGCGTGAAGCTCATTGAAATAGCGCCCAGAGTTTCGCATAGCAGACCATCACTTTCGCAGTAGTACGCGCATCGCGAGCGCACGGTGAAGGTGGCGGCGCTTTTCCACCCGGCTCTAACCTCAGGCGACCGGCAAGGGAACGCCCGTGCGCCAGGTGCCGCTGCTGATGGCAGTGCACATGGACGAGTACAGCGCGAACACCTGCGGATCGTCCGTGCAGCCCACCAGTTCCAACCCGGTGTAGCCCGGCGCGTAGTCGCCGGTGACAAAACGGTTCGGAAGCTGACTGCCACGCTCCGAATCTAGGAAGGACATGCCCTCAAGCAAACCCAGCCGAGTGAACTCGGTTCTCTGACTACTGCGGATGTGGGCAGGGTGGCCGTCGAGGCGCAGATCAAGAGTCGGCCGGCCGCGCTGGTCGCGCGCCCAGGCCACATCGGTGATCTGCCTCACGCCTCGCTCACGGTCTGTCCAAGCGCAGCGCCGTTCATCGCGGCACCAGTCTCCGCGCCGGCCGGCATCGCCCGCCCCGCCCCCGTCCTGACGGCCGCCGCCGGCGCATGGACCACCACAGCCCGCGTCATCACCACCGTGCCGTCCTGTTCGACATGCCCCGACCGCACGATCAATCCCTGGAAGACATCAAAGTCCTTGTATCGCTTGATGTCCATCGAGCGCTGCGCGGCTGACGCCGGGTCGAAGACCCGGAAGTACGTCACCTTCCGGTCTGAGTATCGCCCGCTTGACTCGACCATCTGCAGGTTGGAAAAGTCTGCACCGCCCGTGGTCTGCCCGTCGCGGGTCATGGCAGTGCTGATCGCGTCGGAGAGGGGACGGGAGCCGGGTCGGCGGAAGAAATCGAACATAAGAGCCCGCCTTCTTGGTGCGCTGTGACGCGAGCGCGTGCCCGCATGTTGGGATCATCGGAACGTCTGGCGTCCCATCGGGCAGCCTCACCGCCATGGGCCGCTCATCTGTCGCGCACGTACGCACGCGGTACGGCGGCATTCGGCAGCCCGGGGGCGGCGCGGACGTGATGCTAACCTGCCCATCGACCGCCCGAAGCTGGCTCATCAGGCCCGCTCAGAGTCTATGCGCCCAAGAAGTGTTCGCAATCTCTTCTTCTTGCACGATAGCACGTTCTTCGCATCGGCACAACAATGTGCCCGCCTCAGTGCAGTTTGGGCGACGACGAGCGCAGGCTTGCCAGCGCCCACACTCTGTGCGTCAGGGCAAGGCTACGGATTTGGGGGTCAGGGCAAGCGCACGCTCAGCCCTGGGTCGCGGCACTGCGGCAGCCCGTTCGGCGGCCAGGAGTCGAATACGCCCCGCAAGTCCTCAAGCAGCGAGCCGGCGGTGATCCGAATGCCGATCATTGCGTCGGCGGTCGCCCGGCCCGGGGTCGCCGGCTTCGCTCGGTAGATCACCAGCGTCTGGACGCCCTCGTCCATGGCCCGCCGACACAGACCGCGCAGGTAAAACCGGTGAAACTCGCGCTCAGCCAGCAGCGCCGAAGCCGCCGTGAGCGCATCACTGGGGAGCGCTTCTTTCGCGTGCTGCCACCGTCCCAGTGGGCGCACTGACCCCCAGCGCATCAACTCGTCCGCCAGCGACGCGACGGTGCCCGTCAGCAGGGCGTCACGCAACAGCCGCTGGTAGTCGCGCTGCCCGTCATCGGTCAGTTGTGGGCTCCGGTACAGCGTGCCCGACGCCACGTCCGCGTCGAACTCGGCCAGCATGTACTGGCGAGTGCTTTCATCAAGATGTGCGAGATCGAGCGACACGGGGAGCCTCCCATCGGCCAGCGCCAAAGTCAGCTGTGCGGACGTGCCGCCTGATGGACGGGCCACGCTCCAGTACGTTTCGACAGCGATGCCAGTCCGGACGCCGGCACAATCACAACCGCCTCAAAGACACCCCGACGCCCTAACGCTGCTGAGGCGTGCCCAAACGTCACCAGGCGCTTGCAGAGGAGCGGATACGCGCATACAGCCAGGTATTCTGGCCTGCGCCTTTCTCCTCCCCGGCGACTCGGTCGCGACGGACACTCGTCCAGGGGGGAGGAACCACCGACGCCGTGACGACCGCGCATGCAGCCTGCTTCCACTGTACACGATCAGCCGGCATCTTTCGGCCGTTGCACCAGGACGGCGCGGCTCGTTCGCACCGGCCAGATACCCGCCCGCGCGACGCCTCGTTGGCCGAATGCCTGGGGCCGCAGCCATAATGGCCTCGATGTTGCGATCTTTGCTGTTCGTGCCCGGCCACCGCGCCCGCTTCTACGAAAAGCTGGCCGAGTTCCGCCCGGATGCCGTCATCATCGATCTGGAAGACGCCGTTCCGCCTGCCGAAAAGCCGCTGGCTCGGTCGATGGTGCGCGAGCGACTAGGCGGGCCGCTGCTGGCCGGCCTGCAGGTCTTCGTCCGCGTCAACGGCGTGGACAGTCCGTACTTCCGCGATGACGTGCGCGGCGCGATTGCGGCCGGCCTGGACGGCATCTTCCTGCCGAAAGCGGCCAACGCCGAAGCGATCCACATAGCGAACATGCTGCTGGCACAGACTGAGCTGCGCGTGGGGCTGCTGCTTGGGAGCGTCCGCATCGTGCCGATCGTTGAGACTGTGTCGGGTGCGCTCAACGCACGCGAACTGGCCGTCGCGTCGCCGCGCGTGATGGCGCTGGCGTTCGGTGCAGAAGACTTCACCCTGGATCTGGGCGTCGAACGGTCGCGAGACGGCATCGAGACGCGCTATCCGCGCGCGCAGGTGGCGCTGGCCGCTCACGGGGCCGGCCGGCTGGCTATTGACACGCCGTGGACCGCCATCGACGACCCCGATGGGCTGGTGCGCGAGACTGAAGAAGGCCGCCAGTTTGGCTACACAGCCAAGCAAGCGATTCATCCGTCGCAGATCGGACCGATTCACGCGGTATTCACCCCCACCGTCTCCGAGGTCGCCTGGGCACGGCGCGTCGTCGAAGCCTACGACGAGGCGATTGGGCGTGGCAGCGGCGCGATCAACCTTGACGGCAAGCTGATCGACGTGCCGATGGTGGCCCGAGCGCGGCGCGTCCTGGAGCGTGCGGGCGAGCCGTCGTAGCCCGCCCGCGCTCAGGCCCGGCCGACGCGATGCGCCGCGCCCATCAGACCCCGTGCGCCGCCGTGTTCGACTTCGTGTTGTCCATCACGAAGTAACTCTTGCAGGCGCGGTCCAGCAAGTCGGGGTCCATCGACGGCGGCTGCCCCAGGTACTTCGCAATGGCGATGAGTTGGTTGACAAGGTCGCGCGGCTGCACCATGCGAAACGGCCGGCCGTGTGCCGTCCACCAGGTGCGAACCAGCCAGTCGAAGTTCTCGAAGCTGAATGGCACGTTCTTCGCCCGGCACACCGCCTGGAAGACCTCCGCGAACTGGTCAACGGTCGGGTCTTCCACGGGGATGCGAAAACGGACGCGCCGTTGGAACGCTTCGTCTGTCAGGTCGGCCGGGTTCAGGTTTGTTGAGAACATCAGAATCTGGTCGAACGGGATTTCCAGCTTCTTGCCCGTCATCAATGTCAGGTAGTCGATCTTGCGCTCCAGCGGCACGATCCACCGGTTTAGCAGGTCGGCGGGCCGGACAAGCTGGCGGCCAAAGTCGTCGATGAGGAAGGAGCCGCCGTTCGCCTTCATCTGCAACGGCGCCTCGTAGAACTTGCCCACATCGTTCCAGATCAAGTCGAGCGCGGCCAGCGTCAGTTCACCACCCGTCATCACGACCGGCCGACGGATGCGCTGCCACCGGTTGTCGAAGCGGCGGTTTCCACCGACATCGATAGCGTGGTGGTTCAGTTCGTCGTAGAGCATCACGATGGAGCCGTCAACATCGACGGCGTGCGGGATGAAGATCGCGCCGCCGATCATGGCGGTGATGCGCTCGGCGATGGCCGTCTTGCCGTTGCCCGGCGCGCCGTACAAGAAGATCGACGAGGCTGCGTTGACGGCAGGACCGATGCGGTCCAGGAATGCCTCGCTGATAACGAGATCCGAGAACGCGGCCCGCAAGGCATCGCGGCGGATGACGAGATCGGTAATGGTCTGGGCGCTGATGGCCTCAACGTACTTGTTGAGGGGCACTGGCAGCGGCCCGCGATACCACGTCCGGCGCAGGGCCTCGTCGGCCCGGTCGCGGCCCTTCGGCGCGAGTGCGTAACAGTAGCCAGCCTCGACCAGCGTCTTCTGCCCGGCGATCTCGAACAGGTGGTCACGCACTAACCCGCGAATGATCGGCTGGATAGCGATGTACGGAATGCCGCACATGCCGGCCAGTTCGGACCCGGTCGCCTGCTGACTAAAGTACAACAGCCGCACCAGGTGATCTTCGACCTGGGGCGCGATCAGTCCGGTCGCCTCGAGGGTTTCGGGCGGCTCCGGCCAGAAGTTCGTGGCTTCAATCGGCGTCGCACGCTGCTCCACCGGGTCCTGGTCATCAATGCCGTTGCCCGGCTGCAGGGTGAGACTGATCGTCACGAGCACTCCCCGGATACGGCCCACTCGCAGTGCCGTCGCTGGTCATCCACACTCATGACAACGGCCGGTAGTGTGCCCGCGAGTCGCTTTCGGTCGATGATTTTGTCGCGTATATGCGCGCATTGAACATTGACAGTGGCATCAATGAGGCGCTGTGGCCAGACCATTGTCGGCGGGTTTGGAGGTGCTTTTGGCTGGTGAGTGCCGCGCGCCGGTGCCGATTAGCGCGGGTCGGTCGTGCCTGCGTTCATCGGTCGACCACGGTCAGTGTCGCCTCGTCGCACCAGACAGTAGCACCCGCTGGCGTCTCGGGTCCGAAGCCGACCGCCGCCGCGAGATTGTGATAGGGCGGCGCGTCCACCGTGGCGTCTACGCTGACGGTCACGCCGCGTTCGGCCTCCGCTGCCGACACCAGAAGCGGCGCGCCGTCACGGGTCCGGAAGTTCGTCAGGTACACCGCGACCGATCCCGCCCCAAGCTGCTCCGCACGCAACGTCATCGTCAGGCGATAGGTGCGCCCCGGCAGCAACGTTGGCAGTTCTTGCGCCAGCATGCGCCCGGCCTGACCGGTCGAAACGAAGCGAGCCTTGCCATCGTCAATCTGCGGCACCTCGTTCGGTAGCTTCGCGACGGTCGGGTACTCCCAACGAGCCGGCTCACGGATGGCCCAGGAGCCGGGCCGCGCAAACGACGGATTCATCAGCAGGTTGGGCGGTATGTCCGGGCGCACGGCGCGCACCTCGTCCCGCAAGGCCGCGAGCCAGCCGTCTTTCGGGGTGGCTGCAAGCGCCTCGTCAAGCAGCGGCACCGCGTCAGTGGGTCGGCCCAGGCGCAACAGACTCTCGGCCATCACGCCGAGCAGCATCGCCCGCTCGGATCGCTTAATTTCGGTGGCCCGCACCGCGGCCGTCTCGGGCAGGCGCGGAGCCGGCGGCGCAAACTGCCCTGACGGATCCACCTTCGACAGTCCTGTGATGACGGTGGCGATGGCTTGCTCGTGCTGCCCGGCCTCGGCGTACGCCCGCGCCAGCCAGTACCAGTTGCCTGGATCATACGGCAGGTCGGCGGCGGGTCGGACCAGGAGCGGCACGGCAGATTCCGGTTGCCCGGCCGCCAGCATCAGCCGCCCGTTTTCAAACGACAGTTCTGGGGTGGCGGCAAGCATTTCGGCTCGAATCAGATGCGTGCCCGCCTCGCCCAGGCGACCGGCCTCGCGCAGCACGCGGGCCGACTGAAGACGTGCCCCGTATTCGGTCGGCGCGTCGTGTTGCAGCAGCGGCCCAAGCTCGGCCACCTGCTCGTCAGGCGTCGCTTTACGCTCGGCTGCGGCACGGGTGACACCTTCAAACGCGCCGCGACTCTGCGGGTCAACGCGCGCCGTGGCGATGTACGCGTTGATGGCCTGGTCGTAGTTGCGGACGCGGATCAGCCGATTGCCGAGTTGGAGCAACTGCGGCGACGCCTCGGCAGCCTGCCACGCGCGAATCGCCTCGCTCCAGGCACTGACGGCGACGTAGGCTCGCCCGAGTTGCAACAGGTCGGCCTTGTTGTCAGGTACCGTCATCGCCTTCGCACGGTCCACGACCGACCGTGCGCGGCGACTGTCGTCGCTGCCGCTGAGGGCCAGCCCGAAGTTTCGCTGCACCGTCAGGTCGTCAGGGTTCAGGGCGCTGGCCTGGCGCAACAGCGTGACGGCGCGCTCGATGGCGACGGCCCGCTCGTCGCGCCCCAACGACTCCGACAGCGCGCCACGGTTCAGTTCAACGGTGCCGGCGTTCAGCAGCAGCCGGGCGCCGACCTTTGGCCCAATTGGCGTCACCGCCAACACCACGACGGCCAGCACGCATCCGATGGTTACTGCGATTGCCGCACGCCTGCCTCCACCCCCCGTCGCCCTCCCCCGCAAGCGGGAGAGGGGAGGCGCGATACACACCTTGGCGGAAGAAGTCGGGCGGATTGGAGGGGTCGTCGCGGCCAGCAGCCCCAGCCCCGCCAGTACCAGCACCCCGCCCAGCGTGGACAGCAGCACGATCTCGGTCAGGCCGGTCGTCAGCATTGTCAGGGCCACGCCGAAGCCGGCCAGACGTCCAGCGAGCGTCCAGCGGTCGGGCGCGCCTGTCACTTCAAGGGCGCGCCAGCCGAGCCAGAGCGTCGCCAGAACGAGCCCGACGAGGCCGAGGAAGCCGACGAAGCCGTACTCCAACAGACCCTGCAAGTAGATGTTGTGGGCGTGGCTGAACGGCGGGTAGGCTGGCAAGAAGTAGGCGCGGTACACCAGTTGGACCGACTCCAGGCCCAGGCCCGCCCCGGTCAGCGGTACCTCACGCGCGAGGTACAGGCTGTTCTCCCAGAACCAGAACCGCTGTGTCAGCGTCTTGAGGCTCAGGCCACGGTCGCCCACCAGGAAGCCGACGACCAGGATGGCGGCAACCCCGCCCAGTGGGATCAGCGGCAGCAGCCGGCGCCGCCAGACCACTGCCATCAGGCCGATGGTGAGCGCCCCGGCCAGCATCGAGCCGCGATTGTCGGCCACGAGCAGCACCAGCCCGAAGAATGGCAGCGTCACGGCGGCCAGGATGCGCGACAACGGGCGCTGCAAGCCGACGAGCGCGGCCAGCGCCAACGCCAGCCCAATATCCGCCAATGCGCCGACACCGGACGCGCGGAATCGGTACCGTTGCAGGAGCCAATCCTGCTCCACGAACCACGCGCCCCAGCCTCCCCGGTCGATGGCGGCGACGAGGCGGGCGAGCGGCGGCACCTTCTCCAGCATCAGAAACGGACCGACGAGCACCAGCAGCAGCGCGCCGCACGCGACCGAGGCGACGAGCATCCCGAGCACCAGCCGGCGCAGGGTGTGCGGGCCGGCAGCATGCTCGCGGAGGGCGGCGAAGACCAGGAACCCAGCCAGCAGCCCCGTCAGACGGATCAGTGCACCTTCACGGCTCAGGCTGGCGTAGCCGCCCAGCGCCGCCCCAATCACCAACAGCAGCAGCGGCAGGTCGAACGCGGTCGGCCGCCAGAGCCGGCCGCTGGTGAGCAGGCGCGCCAGCAGCGGCAGCAGCCCGACGACCGCCGCCGGCCAAATCAGCGGATGTGGCGCGCAGAGCAGGATGGCCGCGCAGAAGGCGGCGATCCACGGCTCGGCGGCGATCATGCGAGCAGCGAGTGCGTGCAGCCCGCCCCGTGCAACCACGGCACCACCTGGGGTCTCTCCCCCGCTGGCCGTCGCCCCCGACTCGCGAGCCGTCGCCCCTGCGTCGCCGGCGACCGGCGCGCCGGTCGCCCCGTCTAGTGGGCCGCGTCCCGATGCGGCCACGACCTCGCGCCTTCCGAACAGCCGCCAGGGGGCAGCCTTCACGCCGGCACGACCTCCGCACGATGGCTGCTAGGTCCGCGCAGTGCCGCAGCCCCGGAATCCAACCTCACGAGTCCTTCAAGGCGCAGGGGGGCAAGCGCCGTCGCCGCTAGGATCTTCACGTCGAGCCAGAGCGACTGT
>JBBQBU010000054.1:0-18034 GCA_038318015.1 Chloroflexota bacterium
AGCCGATATTCGCGCCGCGCAGCGGCCCATGGTGGGCTGGTGAGGGGGTTGGCCGGCGGGCAGTACCGACCTATTTCGTCAAACCCCAGCAGTCCCCGTCCGCTCGGGCCAACGCCGTCGGCGCGCGAACACATGACGGGCATCCCTCGGCCTGACCGCTCGGATCGACCACACCGACGCGCGAGCAACGGCGGGCCTACCTCCTGGAGCGCGTGGCGTCCGGGACGTAGGCGCGCAGCAACAGCGCGTGCGCCGCTGCTGTCAGACGCGATGACTCGGCACGGTCTGCCATCAGACGGGCGCAGGCGGCCGCGAACTGCGCCGGCTCGTCCGCGATCAGCAGATGCTCGCCGGGGACGGCCGCAATGCCCTCCGCACCGATGGCAGTGCTGACGACCGGCCGCCGGTAGCTGAATGCCTCCAGGACCTTGATGCGCGTCCCACCGCCGCCCCGCAACGGCACGATAACGGCGCTGGCGTCGCGGTAGTGCGGCGCAAGGTCGGGGACTGCCCCGACCACTTCGACATCTGGCAGGGAGTCCAGTTCCCAGACGCGGCCGTCCGCGCCGCCCCCGACGATGACCACCCGGAACGGGCATGGTGCCACCTCGCGGAGCAGCGGCAAGATGGCGTCGCAGAACCAGCGGATGCCGTCGGCGTTCGGCAGGTAGCCGAGCGTGCCGACGAAGAGCAGCGTGTACGGACGGTCCGGCGTGGGGGCAGCCGGTGGCGGCAACGGCCCCTGCACCGGCACGACGTTCGGGAGCACCACCACGTCGGTCAGCATGCGACCATCCGCGTTCGCGGCGTCCGGAGCCTGTTCAGCCGGGCCGTGTTCGTCCGCGCCGTCGTCGGACCGGCGGCGCGCGATGAGCTGCTGCCGGTCGCGCTCCGAGCAAACGTAGATCCGCTGGAACTCGTGCATGACCCGCAACTCCAACGCCGCAGCGCGTACGGCCTCATCACGCAGGCGTTGGGCCTCGGTGGCGTCGCCGTGCAAGTCGGCAAGATTGGCCAGGCGCGCCATCGTCTCCGAGTCAATATCGTCCAGGTCCAGGTGCCACACCGCCGCTCGGGCCTGGAACCCCGCAGCGGCAGGCAGCATCGTCAGACGGAAGACGTGCAGCACGGCGTAGCGCAAGTCTCCCAACGTCGCCTGCGCCTCGGCAGCATCCCGCACGACCAGTGTCCGGTGGCAGCGGCTGGCGATAGCTGCGGATACGCTATCAGGCCGGGTGGCCCCCGGCGACGGGTGGAACGGCACGACCACCAGCGTCACGGCGTACCGCTCGGCCAGACGGAGCAGCACGGCGGCCGCACGCATCGCCAGCCCGTTGCCCGTCACGGTCGGGATCACCGGACTGAGGTAGAGCAATGACGGCTTGATCGTCGGACCGGGCGGCGGCTGAACGCCTTCGGCCCGCGATGGCAGCGCGGACGCATCAGCCGCCGCGCACCCCATCGGCACTAGTTCGACGGGCATCCGCTCGAACAGCAGCCACGAGCCGCGCCAGACGCCATCGTCGTGCAGCGTCAGGCGGCAGATGTCGCCGTGGTCGCCCGCCAGCACGAGCACCGGCGTCGGCGCTGCGGCTGGCGTGTCACCTGCGGCCAGTTCAAGCCGCCACCGGCGCTCGGCGGCCCGCGCCCCCTGCCCGATCAGCCCGTCCGGCAGCAGTTTGAGCCGCCGCTCGTCGATGCCCCGACGGATGTAGCGGAACGCGCCGGTTGCGACGATCTCATCCACGGTCTGGGCCGACGCGCTCGGCATGGGTGGCGAGTGCACCCGACCGTCCCAGCGCTCGTGCAGCTCGGCAAGGTACTGCAACGACTCGGCCTCGAACGGGAAGCCGTCGAACGACAGATGATCGCCCAGCAACGACCACTTTGCGATGCCGGTCCGATGGTGGAAGATCTCGCGGCCGTCCATGCCGTGCTGAAACAGCGTCAAGGTGCCGCCGTCCGTCTCCGGTGCATGCGGCCAGCGGCCGAGCGCCGACCGAGGAGCCTGTGCGGGCATCCCGAACGACTGGTCACGCATGCGCCACGCGACGTGGAACGTCTCTTTGTCGCCCAGCACGTGCTGGTAGTAAAAGTCCGACCACTCGTTGAGGTGCATGGTCAACTGGAGGGCCGGCCAACAGCGTGCCTTGTCCAGCACAATCTGGCCGCTCTCAAACTCCGGTTCGTGCCGCCAGGGCACCCGGCAGATCTCCCAGATGGGATGGCGCGGCGGCAGGCTGGTGACATCCGGCCAGAAGATCGCGCCGGTCCGCTGGTAAGCCGGCTCTGAGAACAGCAACTCAGGATCGATGAGTGGCGTGTTGTCGGCGTCAATCCAGAGGACTTCGCGGAACGGGCTGTGGATGATGGCGTACGGCTTACACTCCCAGCCGCCCAGTCGCCGCGCGGGATACCGCTTGCGGACCTGGAGCGCATCCACGCACTCGACGCCGAGCGGGCGTAGCAACTCGATCATGGCGGACGATAGCTCGTCCGGCCCGAGGTACCAGAGCTGCACCGGAAGTTGGCAGTTATGGATGCGCCGGAGCACGTTGAGCACCACCCACGCCCCGGTGACGTGCAGTGGCCCACCCGCCGCCATGACGATGCCGCGTCCGCTGAACCGCGCGGCCGGGTAGGGCGGCGCGTGACGGATGGCGTCGTCTTGCAGGCGATGATAGGCCGCGTACGGCGACGCGCCCGTCATGGCATGGACTCCACCGGCACGGCAGGAGCGGCCGGCGGCGCTCCTGACGCTGGTGCCGGCTCGCTGTACCGTCGCGTGAGTGCCTGGGCTGCCTCGCGGCACACGCTCGGGTCGTCGTCCGACAATGCCGCCTGCAACGCCGGCGTGGCGTCGTCGCCCAGGGCCAGCACGGCGGCCCAGTCGCGCCGGGGCTGCTCGATGAGCCAGTGGGCGCGCAGCGTGCGCCGAGTCGGCCGTGCAGTCTCGGCGCTGGGACGCTCGCCGACCGCGCCCCCGTCACGGATGCCGCCGGGGACGCGGTCGGCAAGGAGCGCACCGGCAGCGGCGGCGCGCATGCGGCACCAGCCATCGGACAGGCAGGCCAGCAGCACGTCCTCCGCGCTCAGCGCCCAGGCACGGCCGTGCCCACGGGCGCGCACCAGCGACTCAGTTGCCGCCAGCCGGATGTCTCGGTCGGCGCTCGCCAACGCCCAGCGCGCGACCGGTTCCAGACTGGCATCGTCCAGGTCGGCCAACCCGCGCAACACGAACAGCAGCCTGTCGCGGCGCGGGCGGTCCGGCAGCGGCGGCGCATGCAGCAACGACGCGCCCTCGATAACGACCGGCGGCAGCCCAGGCACGATAGCCTGCCCCGGCGCCCGGCCGTATTGCCACCATGCCACGCTTTCGCCAGTCACCTCGCACAACTGGTACGGCTTGCCGTGCAGCGCCGCCGCGTGCAGCAGCCAGCCGTCCACGCCGACGATCAGGTTGGCGTACTGGACCCAGGCCAGCAGGGTCCGTTGCTGGCAGTGGGCGCGCGGTACCAGGATGTCGCCCAGCCCCTCGCAGGCCACACGCTGGCCGTCGTCCGTGGGGTCTGGACCGAGCGTGACGTGGGCGCTCTCGGTAGGGTCCAGCAGGTCGATGATTGATCGGGCGGCGGCTGCGTTGCCCCACGGCCGGCCGTTCGGCAGCAGCACCGCGAAGTAGCCGTCAGCGATCAGCGCCCGCAGCCGGCGCGCCACCTCGTCGGCGGTCGCAGCGGTGTAGCCCGCGCCCGCCCGCTCGTCCCCGAACGGCGCAAGGAGCGCCACCGGGCGACCCTCCGCGTTGTCCGCTTGCAGGGTGGCCCAGGCGTAGGCGGCCGTCTGGCTGGGGAGGGCGGCCAACACCGCGCTGTTGCCGGGGGCAGCCTGGCCGAGCCGCGCCGGCAGGCCGAGGTGCGCCATCAGCCGATATGCTAGCTCGTAGGTAGCTGAGACGCGCGGCCGGTCAAACTCCAACGTCTCGGCATACGGACGCCCCTGCACCTCAACCTGTCGGAAGACGAACGGCGGTGTTCCAGCGCCCGCGTCGCCAGTCGCCGCGCCCAGGAACAGGAACGGCCGCTGCTGCTCACGGTACGCCTGCACGCGCCGCCCAACCTCGGCTGCATGGCTGACGGGCGATGCAGTCTCGTCGCCGAAGCTGAAGACGGCATCGAAGCGCTCGGCGAAGACGGCGTCAACCTCGTCCGGGTCGTCAGACGGGACCAGGGTCAACCTGACGTTGCCGTACAGGTGCGGGCGCGCGGTGATGAGCGTCGCCTGAAGATCTGGATTGGCTGCCAGCACCGCCTGGAGCAGCGGAACCACGCGCACGATTTCGTCGCGCTGGCTGTCGGCGCTGGTGTGGACGAACAGCACGCGCGCGCCGACAGCCCGCAGCCGCGTCAAAACCGCTGCCCGCAAGGGCAGGCGCGTCGCCAGCCCGGCCGACGCCACGGCCTGCACGTCCGGCCGCGTCGCCTGCTCGTCGGCCAGATACGCCAGCAACGGCCCGAAGCCCGGATCGTCGGCGTACCGTCCGGCCAACAGGTCAAGGTGCTCCACCGTCACGTCGGCGGGGCGGGCCAGCAGCGCCGGTTCCAGGAGGCCGTGCAGCAGCCGTGTTCGGAATGGCACCATCGCGTCGCCGGTCGCGATGCGGACGAGGCGGTCCAGGGGAAACGCGGCCAGATCCCAGGTGACAGCCTGCTCGGCGGCGTCGAGCAGCGCCCCAATGCGTGCCCCGGCCGAGGCGGGCACCGCACGTATCGGTGCCCCAGCCCGTGTCGCGGCCGGGATCGAGTCGGCCCCAGCCCGTTCCAGCAGATCGAGTAACACCATCGCCAGGGGCCGGGCAGCGGGCGTGCCGGCCAGGAACCCGAGCACCTGCCCGAGTCGCCGGTCGGTGGCCGGTGCCAGCGCCGGGCCGTCGAGGATCGCGTAGAGGTGGGCGACGGTGGCCGCGCTGGCAAGGTCGGGACGGGCGAAGAGGGCGGCAGCAAACGCCGTTAGGGCGACAGCCGATGTCGCCGCACCGCTGCTGCCGGAGATGCTCGCTTGACCACGAAGGGGCCGCAGGAGCCGGTTCAGCGCAGCACCGGTCAGGGTGGCCGGGGCAGTCAGCGCCAACAGCACGGCGTCCGCCGCCAGCATGAGCGCGTCCGACGGCGCGGGCGTAGCGGCAAGCCCGCCCCCACCCGGCTCCACACGCTCGGGCACCGTACCTCGTAGAGGCTTGCCGCTGGCAAGCTCGCCCCAACTTGCCGCTGGCAAGCCCCCATGAGACGTGGCGGCCGGCGCGTGGCGTTCGCCGGTGCCCGTCAGGATCACCTGCCGCAATGCCTGATAGCGCGCCTGTGCCCAGGCCGGCAGCAGCGTCTCAGGCCCGCCGGGGTGGAGCGGCAGCCGCAGCATGTAGTCTTCGAGCGCCACGCCGTCAAGCTGGCTCGTCCAGGTGTGGCCCCGGTCGCCGGGGCTGCCACGGTGCCGCACGGCCAGGAACGCTTCCGACGCGTTGACCGTCACGCAGTTGGCCCCGAGGCGCAGCCGGTCATGGTTGAACCAGACATCTTCGTCGCGGGGGACACCTCGAAATGGCTGCTCGTCCCAGAGGTCGCGGCTGAAGAACAGGGTGGCCCCCGGCGCGTTCTCGGGCGTCGAGTGGCGGACCTCCCAGCGGGCAACATCGAAGAAGAGGAAGCCCATCAGAATCGCCATCGTCGGGCGAGACACCTGCTGCCAGCTATCGAGCACCACCCGGACCATCATCTCGGTGTAGGTGGCGGCGTAGAAGTCGTCGTCGTCCATCTTCTGGATGAGCGTCCCGCGCGCCCCCGCGATGCCGACGTTCAGCTTGGAGCCGAGCGCCAGGCCCGGCGCAACGCGCAGGACACGCCCGCCAACCGCCGCCACGGCTGCCGCATCGACGGGCGCGTCGTCGCCGTCGTCTACCACAATCAACTCGCGGTTCGGGTAGGTCTGGCGGGCGTAACATTCCAGCGCAATACGGAGCAGGCGCGGGCGGTCGCGGGTCGGCAGCACCACCGACACGAGCGGCAACTCCCGGCCGGACGGACCGTTAGCCACGGTGCCACACCGCTGATCGGTGCGTGACGGAGACGGCCATCGGGCTACGCCGACCGACGCACGAGGTCAAGCACCGCGTCCACGCCGACCGCCACGTGCTCGGCGATGGTGCCCTGTTCGTCCACCAGGTAGGCGACCGGCGCGGCCAGCAGGCGGTATGCCCGCGACACCTGCCAGCGCGCTTGCACCACGACCGGCGGCGTCAGGCCGTGGCGGGCGGCCCACGCCCGGTTCGCGTCCAGGTCGCCGCGCCCGATCAGCACGATCTCCGGGTGCTTCGCGGTCCCGGGGCGTGCTGCAAAGTGAGCCGCCAGCGCATCGGACGGCGCGGTGGCCGCATCGACGAAGACCAGGAGCACCCGCCGCCCCCGGTACGAGTCGAGCGTGAGCGTGCCGCCGTCCGTGCGCGGCAACTCGAAGGCGGGCGCAACCGTCCCCGGCGCAAGGCCGTGCTCGAAGCTTCCAGCGGTCGTCAGGCTACCCGTGGTGAGCCACCGCAACTGGTCCGGTGCCGCTGGAGCAGCCGGCAGATATCGCTCGTCCTGGCGGCGCGACGATGCCGCCACTCCGAGGATCGCCGTGCGCCCGGCCACCAGAAAGCTGGCCGTCTTGCCCTCTTCGTCTACGGCGTACGCCATCGGCGTGGCGGGCACGCGCAACAGGTCCGCCACTTCTGTCTCGTTTTGCAGCAAAACGGTCTCCTGTACCCCTGCCTCCTCCATCAGCCGCATGTTCTCCTCGCGCGGGCCGGTGCTGACCCGGACCGGCAGCGGCCATGACGCCGGCGCGTGTGCCCGCAGCGCCGCAAGGTCCACCAGCAGCGCGCGCGAGTGCGGGCAGGCCGGGCTGATGAACACCAGCAGCAGCGCCCGGCCGTTGAACGATGAGCGGAGGGTCTGGCGGCCGTCAAGGTCCGGCAGCTCAAACTCGAAGAGGACGGTGCCGGGCGGGAAGCCTGGAGCGCGGGCCGGCGACTGCGGGCCAGTTTCAGGGGTGCTTGCGGTGTCGGGCGCAACGGTAGCTGTCGCCTGCTCAGCCAGCGGGACGGGTGTCCCTGAGCGCGGAGGCGCATCGGCCACGCTGGCGGGCAGCAGATCCTGCCCGGTGCGCTGCTCAGCGCCGCCGCCGCGCGCCTGCTCCAGGTCTTCGACGCGGAGCAGCAGCCTACCGATCTGCGCGAACATGCCAAACATCAGCCAACCCAGGACACAGATGGCAAGGACGGCGAGCGTCACCGCGATCTCGAACAGGCCCACCGCGAACACTCCGTCTGCCTGACGATCTGTCAGACCGCCTGCCGGTCAGGCCGTGCCCGGCGGATGGTAGCCTCGTGCAGGCGACGTGTCAACGGTGCGGCCGGCGTCGCCAGCGTGCAGGGGCAACAACCCTCACCCCCCAGCCCCCTCTCCCGCTTGCGGGAGAGGGGGGGCTTCCAAGTACGGTTCCCCTCTCCCATGCGTGGGCGAGGGGGTTGGGGGTGAGGGGTGGAACCCCAATCGAAGCACTTCGGCCATGCGGTGCTAGGCCGTGCTCAGCTTTGCGTAGCGGTCCCGCGCGATCGCCAGCATGTCGTGGAGCGCGGCCGAGAGTTCTTGCTCGCGGGGGTTGCCGAGGCGCGCGCGCAGGACGTCGCGGATCTCTGCCTTCGAGCGCCCGGCCACGAAGATGACGAAGCGGAACCCGAACCGCGCTTCATACTCGGCGTTGAGGCTGGCGAGGTCGGCATACAGCGCGTCGCGCGCGGCGGGGGCCATGCCGGCCTCGGCATCGTAGCCCTGTTCACGGTACGACAGCGCCGAGGTTTCGCGGACCACCTGTGCCGACTCACCGATGCGCGGGTGCGCGTTCACCACGACCACCTGCTCGTCCGGCGACAAGTCGTCCACCAGGGCGTCGGCGCTCGCGAGCAGCGCGTCGTACGAGGCGAACGGTCGCATTGCCGCCACGCGGTCCCCGAGTGGACCGGCCGCCTCAAAGAGCGGTCGCAGCGCCTCCGTGAACGCGGAGACCGGCAGAGCGTTGACCTGCTCGATGGGCAAGAGGCGCGGTGTCGGGGCAACCGTCACGATGGACTCCTCCTTGTCGGCGGCGGGCCGGGCCGCTGAAGATCAGGCAGACGGCGCTCCCACACACCACCCGCCAGCGGCCTCCCCCACATGCAATACCGTCTAGCTGCCGCGATACGATGTGCAGGCGTAGCGCGTCATAAGCAGCGGCACGTGGTAGTGTCGGCTGGTGTCGATGATCTCCAGCTCGATGGTAATGACGCGCAAGAACGGCGCGTCGCCGCCCAACGCCGCCCAGTAAGCGCCAGCGTAGAAACGGATGCGATAGACCCCTGCCACCAGCTCACCCGGCAGCAGATCTGCGATACGACCGTTGGCATCCGTGGTCCGGTCGGCCAGCGCCGCGAAGGCGTCGCCGGCCTGGCGCTCCAGCGTCACGCGGACACCTGCTGCGGGCAGCCCGCGCTCGTTGTCGAGCACATGCGTCGAGAACGATGGGTGCTGCGCTGCTGCCACGACGGTTATGCCCTCCGACCCCACACTCAGACCCAGGAGGGTAGCACGCGCCGGCCGAAGCCGGGGACCACCGTGATCTCGCCGTCCCGGTGAACGACCGTGCCACGCACCAGCGTCGTCGTCACGCGCCCGTAGAACTGCCGCCCCAGGAACGGGCTGAGCGGCCAGCGCGTCTTCAGCATGCTGGCGTCGAGCGTCCAGGGGCCACTGTGCAGGTCAACCAGCGTCACGTCGGCGTCGGACCCGACCAGCAGCGCGCCCTTCTGCGGGTACAGTCCGAACCGGCGAGCCGGTGCAGCGGACGTGAGCCGCACCAGCAGCGGCAACGGCATCCCGCGCTTGTGAATGCCCTCGGTGAGCAGCACCGGCAGCAGCGTCTGGACGCCGTGCAGACCGCCCCACGCCTGCCAGATGTCGGCCGCACCCTTGTCCTTATCAGCGGGGGGGCACGGCGAATGGTCCGAGGCGATCAGGTCGATGTGCCCGGCCAGCACCTCGCCCCACAGTTCATCGACCAGGCTACGTGGGCGCAGCGGCGGCGCGCACTTGCCGTACGGCCCCAACCGCGCAAGGTCGTCCTCGTCAAGCGCCAGGTAGTGCGGGCAGGTTTCCAGGGTCGCCTCCACACCGCGAGCCTGCGCCGCGTTCACCTCGCGGACCGCCTCCGGCGTGCTGACATGGACGAAGTGGACCGACGCACCGGTCTGTTCGGCGAGGTAGAGCGCCCGCCTCACCGGCTCGACCTCCGTGAAGGGCGGGCGGGCACCGGCCCAGTCGCGCGGCCCGACCTTGTCCGCCGCCTGCGCCTCATTGCCGAGGGTCGTCGTGAGGCCGTCGCTCTCCGCGTGCAGCCCGACGATCATGCCCATGAATGCCGCCTGCCGAAACGCGCCGTACAGTGCAGCATCATCCACGCCGGGGTAGTCGTCCAGGCCGCTGTGGCACATGAACGCCTTTGCGGCCACTACGCCGCCCGCATACAAGTCGCCCAGATCCCCGAGGTTGCCCGGCACGATGCCGCCCCACAGCCCGTAGTCCACCACGGACTTGTCAGCCACGGCAGCGACCTTCACCGCGAGACTATCGGCGTCCAGGGTGGGCGGGTCGTTGTTGAGCGGCATGTCGAGGAAGGTGGTGATGCCGCCGGCCGCCGCGGCGGCGCTGCCGGTGGCGTACCCCTCCCAGTGGGTGCGGCCCGGCTCGTTGAAGTGGACATGGGCGTCCACCAGGCCCGGCAGCACCAACTGGCCGGCCGCGTCGATACTCGACGCGGCCTGGATGCCGTCGGTGCCGGCCTGCCCCGGCGCGAGGATCGCCGCGACGCGGCCGCCCGTGATGGCAACGTCGGCGGCGAAGACTTCCTGCTCGGTCACGAGCGTACCGCCAACAATCAGCAGATCAGCCTTCACAGGATGCCCTCAGTTCGATGCCCAATGTCCGGGCGCATGCGCGCGGATGGTACGGATGGGAGCGCCGCCCGCCCGGCCACCTTCAGCCCTGGTCGGGCGTCTTCGCAGCCCTGCCGAACCGGTCCATCTCGCAGCCGCAGTTGGGACACTTCCAGCCGCCCCATAGCAGGCGCATGATGCTGTCCGGCACCCGAATCGTCGGCATCCGCTCGCCGCATTGCGGGCAATCTACCGCCCCGAGATTGATGCCGTAGCGTTCGTCTGCCTCGTGCGCGTCAGCCATAATGCGAGCCTCCCCTGCATGGTGATGGGAGCACGGCACTGGTTAGCCGCGCCCCATCGTACCCAAACGGGCAACGTCCGTGACGCCGCACAAGTCGGCCGGCGACGTTACCGCCGGTGGATCAGTCGCCAGATTTGCTCGTCGTGCAGCGGCTGGTCAACCGCCGTCACGCCGAGCGGAGCCAGCGCGTCAAGCACCGCGTTGACGATGGCCGGCGGCGCACCGATGTTGCCGGCCTCGCCTGCACCCTTCGCCCCGAACGGCTGCTGCGGACTCGGCGTCTCAAAGTGGCCCGTCGTCCAGGTCGGGAGGGCGTGCGCGGTGGGCATCGCGTAGTCCAGAAACGAGCCGGTCAGCACCTGGCCGTCTGCGTCGTACACCATGCGCTCCCACAGCGCTTCGCCGACCCCGTGCGCCAGCGAGCCGTGGATCTGTCCATCCACCACCATCGGGTTGACCACGGTGCCCGAATCGTCGACCGCAATCATCCGTTCAAGACGGACCCGCCCCGTGTCGCGCGCCACCGACACCAGCGCCACGTACGCCCCGGCCGCCATCACCTCGGCGGTGGCGTGGCTGCGGGCATCAAAGACCGTCTCGGCGTGCAAGCCTTCTGGGATCGCGCCGGCCAGCGCCACGCCATGCGCGCTGATACCGCCGCCCCGCTGCGCGACCTCCGACGCCAATCCGGCCAGTTGCCCCAGCGTCAACCGGCGGTTCGGCGCGTCTCGCAGGCAGGCTGCGCCGTCGCGCCACTCCAGGTCAGACAGCGCGACCTCGAACGTTTCGGCGGCCACAGCCAGCGCCCGTTCCTTCAGCAGCGTTGACGCGACGGCCAGCGCCCCGCCGCCGGCGACCGTGCTCCGGCTCCCGAACGTGCCCGTACCTTCCGGCACCTGCGCCGTGTCCGACTGCACCAGCCGAATCGAGTCGTACGGCACGTCCAGCAGCGTCGCCACGATCTGCGGGAACACCGTCTTGTGGCCTTGCCCCTGGCTGTTCGACCCGACGAACGCCGTCACAGTGCCGTCCGGTGCGGCCAACACCCGCCCCGTCTCGGAGCCTTGCCCGGTCATCTCCACGAACGTCGCCAGGCCCACCCCGATCAGTTCGCCTTCCTTGCGGCGAGCATCGCGCTCCAGCATCAGGCGGTCATAGTCGGCCAGCTTGAGCGTGTGGTCGAGCAGGCCGGGGTAGTTGCCGCTATCGTAGGCCGTGCCGCCAGGATTGGTGTATGGGAAGGCATCCGGCTGGATGAAGTTGCGCCGCCGCAGTTCCACCGGGTCGATGCCGAGGATGCCCGACGCCGCCTGCATCAGCCGCTCCCCCACCGATGTGGCCTCCGGGCGGCCCGCGCCGCGCATCGCGCCGGTGTGGTTGGTGTGTAGGTAGACGCCCGTCACTTCGATATCCTGGGCCGGCACCCGGTACGGCCCGGCCGAGAAGAGGATCATCCGGGGGAGCAGGTTCGTGTTGCCGGACGGGCTGTACGCCCCGACCGCCGCGAACGTCCGCACGCGCAGTGCCAGCAAGTGTCCGTCAGCGTCAAACGCCCCTTCGATCTCGTCCAACTGGTCGCGGGCGTGCTGGGTCGTCAAGAAATCTTCCATGCGCGTCGAGACCCACTTGACCGGCCGCCCCAGCCGCCGCGCCGCCGCCGTCACCACCAGATCTTCGCGGTTCAGCCCGACTTTGACGCCGAAAGCGCCGCCGACATCTGGAATGACGCCGCGTATCTTGCTGCGGTCGAGGCCGAACGCGCGGGCCATCGAGTCGCGGACCCGGTGCGGCGACTGGCCGGACACCCAGAACGTCACGCCGCCGTCTGGCTCCCAGCGCACAAGCAGGCCGCGCGGCTCCAGCGGCACCCCGGCCACGCGATGCCGGCGCAGGCGCAAGGGTATCCGGTGGGCGGCGCTGGCGAAGATGGCGTCCACGTCGCCCGTCACCTGACGCACCCTGAAGCAGACGTTGCCGGGTACGTCGTCATAGACGCGCGGCGCATCGGGCAGCAGCGCCTCCTCAATGCGCCCGGCGGCCGGCAGCGGCTCGTAGTCCACGTCTACCAGCGCCACGCCGTCCTCGGCCAGCGCCGCCGACTCAGCAATCACCGCCGCCACCGGCTCCCCGACGAATCGCACGATACCGTCAGCCAGCGGCGTCGGGCCGCGCAAGATCGCGCCGGCCGGACCGGTCGGCACGTCCAGGGTCGCCCCGCCCAAATCGGGCAGCATGAGGACGGCGACCACGCCGGGCAGGGCCAGCGCGGCGCTGGCGTCCACACCGACGATACGGGCATGGGCATACGGACTCCGCACGAACGCCAGGTGCAGCAGGTCGTCCACCCGCAGATCGTCGAGGTAGCAGCCGGCGCCGCGGAGCAGGGCGTCATCTTCGACCCGCTTGAGCGACGCACCGATCAGGGACTGCGCCATTGCTGCCTCCCGCCCATCACCGAGCCAGCCCGGCCCGAGCTTTCCGCGACGACGGTAGCAGGAAAGGGTTGCCACGCGCAGCGGAGAGCAGATACATGTCGCCTGTGCGGTGACGCCCAGATGGAGCAGACGGCGTGTGGTGCACGGCTGGCGTATGTTGCGCGGCCGACAGGTCTATGCCTCGCCAGCGTTTGTTGCGCCGCAGGCGGCCGGGTCGTATCGTTCAAGGCAGACACGATGCCTTCCGATTTCCTCGCGCCCTTACTCGATCCGACCGGGCCCCTGCCCACCTTCTGGCCGACCGGCATGTGGGGCGCGTTCCTATTGTTCCTGGTACCCATTGGCGGCGGCATCCCGCTCGGCGTACTGATGGGCCGCGACGCCGGTGTCTCGCCGCTGATGCTGGCCGGCCTGTACTTCGTCTCCGACATCTTCATGGCTGTCACGCATGAGCCGATGTTCTGGGTCATGGCCTGGCTGGCGCGGGTGTTCCCGCCGCTCGGCAAGGTGCGCGACTTCTTCGCGAAGGCGTCGCACGGAGCCGGTTTGCGCGACGAGGGTGCGCGCGGCCCGCTCGGGCTGATTCTGTTCAGCTTCACCGTGGACCCGATATCAGGGCGCGGCGCAGCGGCAGCGGCCGGACACGGCTTCATCATGGGTTGGGCGTTCGCCATCGCCGGCGACATGATCTACTTCGCCGTGCTGATGGCCGCGACGCTCTGGCTCAGCGGCATCCTCGGCGGCGACGAGCACACAACGGTCGGCGTAGTGTTGCTGTCTGTCTGGGGACTGTCCTGGTTCATCCGCCGGCGGACCCAGCAACGCGCCCCGGGGCAAGTCTCAGAGCCAGCACCGGCGGTGCTGCATGTCTCGCATGCTGGCTCCGCCGCGCCGTCACCAGCAGCCACCTCCACGGCCACCACGACATCGACTGGTGTCCGCCGCTACGACACGCGCCCGCCGCGCAAGAAGGCCGGCCGCAAGCGCCGGTAGCCCGCGCGCTACTCGGCGGTCAGATGCTCCAGCACGCGCCGGTTGAACAGGTCCGGTGCCTCGATGTTCGATAGATGCGCCACGCCCGGAATCACGATCAAGGTGCTCGAGACGATGGCACCGTGCACGTCCTCACCCTGGAGCGGCGGCGTCGATTCGTCCAACTCGCCCCCGATGACCAGTGATGGCGCGTCGATCGTGCTGAGCAGGTGGCGCACGTCAGCATCGCGGAGGGCCGCGCAGGCACCGATGTATCCATTCGGCGGCGATACGCTGACCATCAACCGAATACTCTCGATGGTGGCAGCGTCACGCGCGCGGAAGCCCGCAGGCGTGCGACCGCTCGATGCCCAGGCTGTCCAGCACGGCCAGCGCATCCCGCCCGAGACGCTCCAACGAGTAGGGCGCGGGCGGCACGTCAGACTGGCCGCGCGCGTCGTAGCGGATCGTGCGGAACGGGCCGGCCAGCACGGCAACCTGCGGCTCCCACATGCGGCGGTCGGTGCCAAGCGAGTTGATGAACAGGACCGGCGGTGCATCGGCCGGGCCGCCCGTCTGGCAAGCCAGCCGTACCCCGTCGTCGATCAGCGCAAACGTGTTGGTCGTTGGTGTGGGAGATGACGGCATCACGCATCCGCTCCCTGAAGCATCGAGAAGTCGGCAAGAGCGCGGTCGATGAACAGGCCGGTGCTACCGAGGTAGCCCGCCGGGTCCAGTGCCGCCGCGATCCGCTCGGCCGAGAGTGCCGCGCTGATCTGCGGGTCGGCCCGTGCGACTGATTCGAGGTCGCTGCCCTGCTCAACCGCCCGCTTGCAGGCCGCCTGCACCACGTGGTGCGCCTCCTGCTTGCCGACGTGCGCTGCCAGGACCATCGACAGCGACTCGGCCATCAGCAGTCCGCGCGTGACGCCGAGGTTGGCCCGCATCCGCGCGGCATCGACCTCCAGGCCGGCTACTGCCAGCCGCACCCGCTCGACGGCAGCCCCAGTCGCGCAGAACAGGTCCGGCAGGGCTGCCCACTCCGCTTGCCAGCCGCCGACCGCCCGCTCATGTTCCTGGATCATCGAGGCCAGCAGGACCGGCACCTGGGCCTGGGCCAGCCGGGCCGCAGCGATGGCCGCCACCGTGTCCACCGGGTTGCGCTTGTGCGGCAGCGTCGACGAGCCGCCCTTGCCCGGTGCGGCGCCCTCGGCCACCTCGCCAAGCTCCGTCTGGCTGAGCAGCAGGATGTCCTGCGCGATCTTGCCCATCGCCCCCGCCACGATGCCGAGCGCCGCCGCCACCTCCGCGATGCGGTCGCGCTCGGCGTGCCACGGCAGGCTGGGAACCGGCAGGGCAAGCTCGGCACCCAGCAGATCAGCCACCCGCCCACCGATGTCGCTACCGCTTCCGGCCGCACCGTCTCCGCCTGCAGTCGTGGCATCGCCAGCCCATTCCGCACCGCTCTCAGTGCGTTCCGTGACTGTGCCAGCCCGTTCCGCGCCTCCGCCAGCGGTCCCCAACGACGCCAGCGTGCCGGCCGCCCCGCCGAACTGGAGCGCCAACGTCTCTGCCCGGACCGCTCGCAACCGCGCCACCTGCCGTGTGACCAGCCCGAGCCAGCGCGCCGCCCGCAGCCCGAAGGTGATCGGCAGCGCCTGCTGCAGCAGCGTGCGGCCGGCCATCGGCGTGTCGCGGTGACGCTCGGCCAGCATGGCGCAGTCGGCCCCGAGCGCCAGCAAACCGCGCAGCAGTAGGTCGATGCCGTCGCGCATCTGGAGCATCAGTGCCGTGTCGATGACATCCTGGCTGGTCGCGCCCCAGTGGACGTAGCGCCCAGCCTCGCCCCCGACCCGCGCCGTCAGCGCCTTCGCCAGCGGGATCGCCAACGTACCGGCCGTGGCCGTTTCGTGCAGCAAGGCCGTCACGTCAAACTGCGTCACGTCGCAGGCCGTGCTGATTGCCTGGGCGGCTTCTGGTGGGATGACACCAGCCTGGGCCTCGGCGCGGGCCAGCGCGGCCTCAAAGTCGAGCATGCGCCGCACGTGCCCCGCCCCCGAGAAGAGCGCCGACATCTCCGGCGTGCTGTAGAGCGCCTCAGCGATGTCGTTCATAGCGCTTTCTGTTCTTGTTGCCGCGCCACATCGTCCGGCATCGCTCTCCATCGTACCAGTCGGACCCCGTGCAGGCCCCGTGTCCTGACGGGCACGGCTGCCGGCTCACCTTCGGATGAACCCGCGTCGCACATACGAGAGTCAGAGCAACCGGCCCGTCTCCCCTCTCCCACAAGTGGGAGAGGGGTTGGGGGTGAGGGGTGGGGGCATCCCTCACCGCTAGATGTTGAAGAAGACCGTTTCACCGCGCCCCTGCAACACGATGTCGAAGCGGTAGACGACGCTGCCGCCCGCACGTTCGCCTGCCTCGACCCGTTGTGTCAGGAGCGTCGCGCGGCGGTCGGCCGGTACCAGCGCCAGGACTGGGTCCGTGTCGTTGGCCGCCTCGTCGGCGAAGTAGAGGCGCGTCTGGGCGTGGTTCAGCATCCCCCGCGCGTGGACGACGATCGAGATGTGCGGTGCTTGCATCACTTCGCCATCGTCGCCGCTGCCGCCGAACGGGACCGGGCCGGGCTTGATCGTCTCGAACCAGTACACGCCGTCCGTGTCCGAGCCGGATCGCCCGAAGCCGCCGAAGGTCGGATCAAGCGGCAGGTCGCGGGTGTCGCGCGGGTGGTTGAACCGCCCGGCCGCGTTCGCCTGCCAGATCTCTAGCAGCGCGTCTGGCACCGCGTTGCCCTCGCCGTCTAGCACCCGCCCCTCAATCCTGATCCGCTCCCCCACCGTCTGGTCGGTCGCCAGCACGTTCCAGACATCGCGCAGCAGGCCCGGTGCGAAGAATGGGCCGACCGTCTGGGTGGGCGTGACCCCGAGCCTTGCGGGCGCGCTCATAGTCCGTCCTCCAGCGGGGCCGGCCAACGCTCGTCAAACGGCGTCGCCTCCGGGCCGTGCAGCACGATGTCCCAGCGGTACCCGAGCGCCCACGCTTCTTCGGTGACATCATGGTCGTACGTCGCCACCATCCGCTGCCGCGCACCGTCAGTTGGTACGCCGTGGAAGATCGGGTCAAGCGCAAACATCGGGTCGTCGGGGAAGTACATCTGCGTGACGAGCCGCGACACCAGTGACCGTCCGAACAGCGAGAAGTGGATATGCGCCGGCCGCCAGGCGTTGCGATGGTTCTTCCACGGGTACAGCCCCGGCCGGATGGTCAGGAAGCGGTACACGCCGTTCGCGTCGGTCAGGCAACGCCCGATGCCCAGGAAGTTCTGGTCGAGCGGACCGGGCCACTGGTCGTTGCGGTGGACGTAGCGCCCCGATGCGTTCGCCTGCCAGATCTCCAACAGCGTGTTCGGGATCGGCCGGCCCAACTCGTCCAGCACGCGCCCGGTCACGATGATCCGCTGGCCGATGGCCTCGCCGCCGGTGCCCGAGTTCCGGGTCATGTCGGCGTCTTCCGGCGTCATCCGGCTGATGACCGGGCCCGGCCCGGTCAGTTCCGAGAGCGACAGCGGCAACTCGACCAGCGGCAGCGTCGGCGCGCGGAGCCGCGTCGACTGGTACGCAGCGTAGAGGTACGGCGGGAACACGTCGCGGTCCCCCCGCACGATCTGCCCGATGGTGGTGGTCAGCGTCGTCATAGTCGGTCCCCCTTCAGCGGGTCAGGCTCCTTTGCCACCATGCGTCAACCGGGGCATCCCGTCGCGTCCCGGTCGCCCTGGCGGCTACTCCGAGGCGGATGCGTCGGAAGGAGCATCGTCCGGCCCGGCCTCTGGTGGGTCCAGGATAGATTTTGCCAGGGCGAAGGCCCGATTTGCGGCCGGCACGCCCGCGTAGACCGCGACGTGCATCAGCACCTCGGCAATCTCCTTCGGGTCCACCCCGATACGCTTGCTCGCCCGGAAATGTAGCTCTAGCTCCTCGTGGCGACCCAGCCCGGCCAGCAGCGCGATAGTCACGAGGCTGCGGGTGCGACGGTCAAGGTCCGGCCGCGTCCAGACCATCCCCCAGGCCGATTCGGTGATGTACCGCTGGAAATCGGCGTCCAGCGGCGTCATGCGGCTCAAGGATCGGGCAACATGCTCCTCGCCAAGCACCTCGCGGCGCACCTGCAAGCCGGCCTGATAGCGTTCGTCGTCCGTCATGGTCCCCCCATCCCCGCACTGGCCCCTCGTCAGCCCCCAACCCCCCCGGCCCCCCACCCCCCAGAGGGGGGCGGGGGGGAACGCCCGGGTTTAAAACACCCGCGTGGCGCCAACAGGGCAATGGGCCCAAA
>JBBQBU010000055.1:0-18000 GCA_038318015.1 Chloroflexota bacterium
CGTTGGCTCCTGGGTGTGTTTTGTAGCCCCCAGTCTGCCAGCGATGCTCACTCACTTTCCAGAAGGTTTTCTGAAGATCTATACATGCTGACGCGCGCCTCGCTGCTGACTGCGACGCCGGACGTCTGGCTGCGCGTGCCGTACCGCTCCCAGCTTGATGGTACCCCCTACGCTGACGCGAACTGCGGCCCGACGAGCATCGGCATGGCGCTCGACGCCATCGGCAAGCGCGACACCCAGGAGAGTCTGCGGACGGCAGCGCTCCAGTTCCAGGATCTGAACGCCTGCGACGACTGCGGCACGTTCATTCAACACCTCGCGGGCGTGGCCGAGCAACGCGGTGCCCGCACGTTCGGGCTGCGCGACGCGCCAGAGACGTTCCACCGCTGGACCCTCGACGAGATCCGCGAGCAGCTTCGCCTGGAGCGCGTCGTCATCCCACAGGTGAAGTTCCGGATGCTGCCTGGCCGCACGAAGTCGGGCTACTGGGGCGACCACTACATTGTGATCGTCGGGATGGCCGGCAACAGCTTCATCTACAACGACCCTGTTGATAGCGACGGGCGCGGCTACGGGCGGCTGATCACTCCCGACCAACTGGAGCAGGCGATGTCCAACGCGACCGGCGAGTTCTCGCGGGCGGCGTTCGCGGTCGGCAAGTAACGGCGGCCTGACTGTAGCTAGCGGGCGGCTGGTTCCTCGACGGTGCGCGGCGTGTCGCGTACGATTCCGCCTAAGTGAGGAACCAGCCATGCTGAACTACTTCGACTTGCCGTTCTCCGACGAAGAACGCCTTGTGCAGCAGACCACGCGCGAATGGGTCGAGGCCGAAGCGCTGCCGACCATCGCCGACCACTTCGAGGCCGGGACGTTCCCCAATGAGTTGATCCCGCGCATGGGCGAACTAGGCCTGCTCGGGGCCAGCATGCCCAAGTACGGCGCGGGCATGCCGTACTCGTGCTACGGCCTGATCTGCCAGGAGCTTGAGCGCGGCGACACCGGCCTGCGGAGCTTCGTGTCGGTGCAGAGCAGCCTGACCATGTTCCCGATCCACACGTTTGGCACCGACGAGCAGAAGGAACGGTATCTGCCGGGGATGGCACTGGGGCAGTTGATCGGCTGCTTCGGCCTGACCGAAGCTGACCACGGCTCCGACCCCTCTGGCATGGAAACGCGTGCCGTTCCCGATGGTGACGGCTGGGTCATCAACGGCTCAAAGATGTGGATTACGAACGGCAACGTGGCCGACCTCTGCATCATCTGGGCGAAGACGCCTGACGGCATCCGTGGCTTCGTGGTGGACACAGACACGAAGGGGTTCAGCGCCCGCAAGGTCGAGAAGAAGCTGTCGCTGCGGGCGTCGGTCACGTCAGAACTGCACTTCGATGACATGCGCGTGCCCAGGACGGCGCTGTTGCCGGGCACGAAGGGCATCGGGTCGGCGCTGCGCTGCCTGAACGAAGCCCGCTTTGGCATTGCCTGGGGCGTCATTGGCGCGGCGATGGCCTGCCTCGAAAGCTCCCTGACCTACGCGAAGGCCCGCCCCCAGTTCGGCAAGCCTATCGCCGGCTTCCAGTTGACGCAGGCGAAGTTCGCGGACATGCTGACGAGCATCACCCAGATGCAGGCGCTCGCCTACCAACTCGCGAAGGTCAAGGATGCCGGGACGCTCCGGCACCAGCAAGTGTCGCTGGCGAAGCGCGCCAACGCCGCCGCCGCGCTCGAGGTCGCCCGCACCGCGCGCACGATCCTCGGCGGCAACGGTATCAGCCTGGAGCACCCAATCATCCGTCACATGGCGAACCTCGAAACGGTCATCACCTACGAGGGCACCCACGAGATCCACACGCTGGTGCTCGGGCAAGACCTGACGGGCATCGCGGCGTTCGCTTGACCTGGGCGGGTCGTTTCCGCCTGTGGACGGGCACGGCCCTGCCACGGTCACGGTGGCGGGGAAGAACAGGGCCGGCTGCGGCGTTTTCACGGTCATGGACGAACGCTGTCGCCTGCGTCCCACCGCGTAGGACTGTCATCAGCGCGTAATTGCGGTACGCGACGTGCAAGCAGGCTACACTCGACGCAGCGAACCGACACGCCGCTCCCAGGAGAAACGCGATGGCATTTGACTTCTTCAACCGTGGGCGGGCCGAGCGTGCGAAGACGCTCGGGGATCGCCTGCCGCCGGGCCAGTACGTCACCGAAAAGTGGCCAGTGCTGCACTACGGCTCAGTCCCGAAGTTCAACCCGGAAAAGTGGGACTTGCGGGTCTGGGGGCTGGTCGAGAACCCGATCAAGCTGTCGTACGACGATTTCAAGGCAATGCCTACGAAGGTCGTGAAGACGGACATTCACTGCGTCACGCGCTGGAGCATGTTCGATAGTGACTGGACGGGGGTCCCGTTCCGCGACATCCTGGCGCAGGTGAAGCCGAAGCCAGAGGCGAAGTTTGTCATGGCTCACGCGGAGAACAACTTCACGGCCAACCTGCCGATCGCAGACCTGGACCGCGACGACGTTCTGCTGGCGTTCAGGCGCAACGGCGAGGACATCACGCCCGAGCACGGCTGGCCGCTGCGGCTGTTCGTGCCGCACCTGTACTTCTGGAAAAGCGCTAAGTGGCTGCGCGGCTTCGAGTTCATCGCTGAGGACAAGCCCGGGTTCTGGGAGAACTACGGCTACCACATGCGCGGTGACCCATGGGCCGAAGAGCGCTACGACTACCAGTAGACGGCCGACTGCCCCGCACGTTCTGATGCCCGCACGTTCTGACGTGCGGGCGTCGTTGCGTCATCGCCAGCGCCGATCTGCCTGCGCCACCTCATGCCATCCCGAGCACAGCGACCCTCCCTCACCCCGTGTCATCCCGAGTGAGGGAGCTTGCGACCGAGTCGAGGGATCTCGGCTCATGATACTCCGACTGTAGATCCCTCCAAGTCGCCCGTTCCTCGATTCGGTCGGGATGACATGGGAGTAGCGCGACCACTCCGCATGTCCCTGCAGGATTCACCTCGTTTCAGGTTGGGAGTTCAACACAGTTCCTTCACAGCACGGGCCAGGAGGCGGCTGCGATGAACACGAAAGCGCCGCCCCCCAGAAACGTGGGGGCGGCGCTTGCCTCGTCAAGAGCGTGCGAGGTGTCAGGCGTCCGAGTCAGCGGCCTTCAACTGAAGCACCGGCTCGGCCACGATCTGAGTCGGGTCGATGCGCCCGCTGTGCGGCTTCGCTGGTAGGTTGGTCACGCGAAGAATCTCGTCGTGGTCGAGCGACTCGTGCTCCAGCAGCGCTTCCGCGAGCGCGCCTAACCGGCCGCGCTCCCGTTCCACCAGGATTCTGGCCGCCGCGTACGACTCATCAATGATGCGCCGCGTCTCCTGGTCAACGATGCTCGCCATCGCCTCGCCGTGCTCGCGGCCCATGCCGAAGCCGCCCAGGAACTCATTGCCGTCGTCGCCAACCAACGCCACAAGCCCGACCTTCGGGCTCATGCCCCACCGCACCACCATCTGCCGGGCGAGATTGGTCGCCTGCTTGATGTCGTTCTCCGCACCGGTGGAGGTCATATTGAAGATGATCTCCTCCGCGATGCGCCCACCGAGCGCCACCTGAATTCGCGCCCGCAGGTACGGCTCGGTGTAGTTTACGATGTCGTCGGCGGGCCGCGAGTAGGTCACGCCAAGCGCCTGCCCGCGTGGGACAATCGTCACGCGCTGGACTGGGTCGGCCTCCGGCACCAGCAGCCCCACCAGCGCATGGCCCGATTCGTGGTAGGCGACGCGCTTGCGATCCTCGGCGTTCAGCACCATCGCGCGCGCTGGCCCAAGCACGATCTTCTCCATCGCGTCGAAGAAATCCTGTCGGGTGACGTGGTTGCGCTCGCGGCGGGCAGCTAACAGCGCAGCCTCGTTGACGAGGTTGCGGAGATCGGCACCGACGAGGCCCGGCGTCGTCTGGGCGACTTCCATCAAGTCAACATCAGGCGCAAGCGGGACGCCGCGCGTGTGTACTCGGAGGATCTTGTCGCGCCCGACGCGGTCCGGCCGCTGCACGACCACGCGGCGGTCGAAGCGGCCCGGCCGCAGCAGCGCGGGATCGAGGACATCCGGGCGGTTCGTCGCCGCCAGCACGATGACCGCCTGCCGCGCATCGAAGCCATCCATCTCGACGAGCAACTGGTTCAGGGTCTGCTCACGCTCCTCGTGGCTACCGACGCCGCCGGTGCCGCCACGCCGCCGCCCGATGGCGTCTAGTTCGTCGACGAAGATGATGGCTGGCGCTTCCTTCTTGGCGTTGTCGAACAGGTCGCGCACCCGCGATGCACCGACACCGACGATCATTTCGATGAACTCGGAGCCGCTCATCGAGAAGAACGGCACGTTCGCCTCGCCGGCCACGGCCTTCGCGAGCAGTGTCTTGCCAGTGCCCGGCGACCCGACCAGCAACACGCCCTTCGGGATGCTGCCGCCAAGCCGCTGGTACTTCTCGGGGTTCTTCAAGAAGTCTACGATCTCAACCAGCTCATTTTCAGCTTCGTCAATGCCTGCCACGTCAGCAAATGTGATGCGCGGCACACCTTCCGCCGCCGCGTACCGCTTCGCCTTGCTGCGCCCCATGCTGAACATGCCACCCTGGTTGCGCTGCGCCCTACTGAACATCCACATCAGTAAGCCGAAGAACAGCAGCCCAGGGCCGAAACTCAACAGCAGCGTCAGGAGCCAGCCACGGCCCTCGTCGGGCGGACGGGCGTTGATGACGACGCCCTGTTGCTCCAAAATCTGCTGAAGGCCCGGGTCCGGGAAGGACGGGAGGCGCGTATCAAACTTGGTGGACTTCTTCTGATTCTCACCCGTCGTCGGCCAGGTGATCTCCGAGCGCGCCACACCTTGAATAGCCTCGCCGCGCGTCGTGATCTCCGCAACGTTGCCGCGCTGCATCTGCTCTTTGAACGTCGTGTACGGAATCGTCACCCGGTCGTTGTTGTCCGGAAGGACGATGGGCGCCACGAAATAGTTCACGGCCAGGAAGATCAGCAGCAACACCCAGGGCCAGGACAGCTTCGGCGGGAAGCTCCGGCCAGGCGACTCGTTGTTGCCGCGACGCGCCTGCTCGGGGCCAGGCGGTCGGGCGCGCTCGTTCGTTCGCCCGTTGTTTCTCGTCGGCAGCTTGTTCAAGGCGTTGACAGGTGCGGCGGGATCGCCGCCCGGCGTTTTTGCATCAGCCACGCTTGTGTGCCTCATAGCCAGCGAGGGTAGTCGCCCTCTGCTGTTCGTCAAAATCGGCGTGTCGCCCATTCGCCACCGGTCATGCCACCGGTGCGAACGATTACTGTAGATCGTACCGCGTGCGGCCACCTGAATGTGAGCGTTTTATCCCTATCTCACACTCGACAGACAAAACTGCTGGTCGGCTACCATCACCGCAACCCGCCCGGCCCCGCGTCTTCGTCGCAGTGGGGCCGCACAGGAGTCCCGGCTACCATGCTCGGTCATCCGCGCAACGTTCCGCGCAACACCCTGCACGTCCTGGTCAGCGTCGTTCTGGCCGGCGTGCTGTTTGCCGTGCCGACCTGGGAAAACCGCCCCGCCACAGCGGCAGCAGACGCCTGCATCCTCACCGACGAGGTGCGCGCCACAACCTGCCGGCTCGCGGATGGCATCACTGCGACCGGGACGCTCGGCGCGGTCGTGGCCGGAGCCAGCGCCACGTACCGGCTGGACGCTCTGGCCCCAGACGCAACGGTGGCTCTGACACTGGCGGCGCGCGGCGGCAGCACCAGAGTCAGCGTCCTGGACTGGCGCGGCCGGGAACTCGCAGTCGGGCTGCGCGCCGACGACGCGCCGTCCGTGCAACTACAGACGCTGTTGTCGCTACCCGGCACCTACGCCGTCCGCGTCACCGGCGACCTGCCGGCCGAGTCGCCCAACTTTCAACTCATGGCGACGATTGCCTACGCCACGCCGGCCCGACAGGCGGTCTGGCCGGCAACGCTAGCGGTCCCGAGCGAGGCGTTGACTGGTGAACGGAAAATCGTGCGGACCCCGCGTGGCGGCACACCATTAGCCGGGCTGGCCGTGGCGCAGGCACTCGGCGCACCGCCGGACGGCGAGGTCGGCGACTTCACACTGGTGGCCGATGTCCTGTTTGAGAAGATCGTCGGGGCATCCGCGCTGACCGTGCGCTTCCGGTACGAACCCGAGGCCGGCGGCGGCTCAGGCTATGTCCTGGCGCTGGACCCGGTGGCTGGCACCGCCTCTCTGGACAGCTTCGACGAAGGCCAACGCCGACCTATCGCCAGCGGCGTGCCGCTACCGGTCGTGCCGACTGCCGACCTGCCGAGCCGGCTGGTGCTCCATGCTGTTGGCCCGTCGATCAGCGTCACGCTGGACGGGCAACCCGTCCTCACGGCGAACGACGAGCGTTACCCGCGCGGCCTGATTGCGCTCGGCGTGGTAACGTGGTCCGATCCGGTAGCCGTGTTCTTCGACCACATCCAGGTGACCACCCCCGCACCATAGCGACTGCGCTCCAGGCTGGCAGCGGAGCAAGCGCCGTCCCCTGCGAGCCGAAGGCGGCCGCTCCAGACCGCGACCCGTACGCCTACCACCAGGTGACCGAGGAGTACCATGCGTGCTGCGATCCAGACGGGCATTCGCACCATTGAGATGCGTGATATCCCCGCCCCCGTGCCCGACGCCGACACCGGCCTGATTCGAGTCCGCACGGCCGGCGTCTGCGGCTCAGACCTGCACCGCTACCACGACTGGGCAGAGCCGCAGACGATGCCGGCCGGCCACGAATACTGCGGTGAGGTCGTCCACCTGCCGACCGGCTACGACGGCCCGGCCCGCGTTGGGGATCTGGTGGCGGTAGACGGCATCATGGGGATGGCCTGCGGCACCTGCAACTTCTGCAAGACCGGCCAAACGTTCCACTGCCAGGTACGCCAGACCACCCCGACCTACGGCGGCGCGTTCGCAGAGTTCGTCAAGCGGCGACCCTGGGCGTTTTTCCCGTTGCCGAGCCACCTCACGCCGGAGCATGGCGCACTGGTCGAGCCGCTGGCGGTGGGCGTGCATGGGGTCAGGTGGGCGCGCATGCAGCCCGGCGCACGGGTCGTCATCCTGGGGGCCGGCACCATCGGCCTGACGACGCTGATCGCGGCGAAGGCACTCGGAGCCAGTGCGGTGCATATCACAGCGCGCCACCCGCACCAGACGGCGCTGGCGCAGGCACTCGGGGCCACGACTGTGCTGCCGGACGACGACGCCACCGTGATCGAGCAGGTGCGCGACCTGACGGGCGGCGCGGGTGCTGATCTCGTGATCGAGACGGTCGGCGGCCATGCCGACACCATCAACCTGTCGTGGGAGTTGGTGAAGCCGCAGGGCACGGTGTCGATTCTGGGCGTCTTCGCTGACCCGATGCGGATCAACCTGATGCCGCCGCTGAATCGCGAGGTCTGGGTGACTTTCCCGATCTGCTATGGCGTCATCGATGGTCGCCACGACTATGAGGTTGCTATCGAACTGATCGCGCAGGGTCGCGCGCCGGTTGAGAAACTGGTGACGGCGCGCTTCCCGCTGGAGCAGACGCCAGACGCCTTCCGCATGGCTGACGACAAGAGTACCGGCTCAGTGAAGGTGCACATCACCGTCTGACAACGCAGCGACGCCCGGCCTCCCTTCTGGGGCCGGGCGTCGCTGCGTGGCGTCAAGGGATGATGACGAACGAGCGGGCTGTAGCGGCGGCGATCCTAGCGGCGGCGGCGCAGGAACGCCGGCAAGTCGATGTCGTCGTCGCCCTCACCGAGCGGCGACCCGGATGGCCGACGCCGCCAGTTGCCGCGCTGCTCGTCGCGGTCGTCAGTGCGCGGGGCCGGCGCGTCGCGGCGGGGGCGCTCGTCGTCATAGAGGATGGACGCGTCGTCGCGGCGCGGATCGCGGCGACCTGGGGGCGGCACGTCGCGCCCGCCACGGGCCACCGGGCGCACGCCGCGTTCGGCCGGACCGCTCCGCAAGCCAGTCGCGATGACCGTTACGCGCAATTCCTTCTGGTAGCGCGGATGGATCACGGCACCAAAGATGATATTGGCACCCGGATCGACCACTTCAGCGATGACGTTCGCCGCGTCCGTCACCTCGTGCAGTGTCAGGTCAGCCCCGCCCGTCACGTTGATGAGCACACCGGTCGCACCGTCGATGGATGTTTCCAGCAGCGAGCTGGTGATAGCCGCCCGCGCAGCGTCCGCACCGCGATTCTCGCCGGTTGCCTCGCCCATCGCCATCAACGCCGTGCCCGCGTTGCCCATCACGGCCTTCACGTCGGCAAAGTCCAGGTTGATGAGGCCCGTCTGCGTCACGAGATCAGAGATACCCTGCACACCCTGTCGCAAGATGTCGTCGGCCACGCGGAAGGCGTCAACCACCGTCATCTGGACGTCGGCCAACTTCAACAGACGGTCGTTCGGGATGACGACCAGCGCATCAACGTTGGCGCGCAGGTTCTCGACGCCCTCAAGGGCGTTCTTCATGCGGCGGCTGCCCTCGAAGCCGAACGGCAGCGTCACGACGCCGACCGTCAGCGCGCCGATGGACCGCGCCGCCTCCGCCACAATCGGGGATGCGCCGGTGCCGGTGCCGCCGCCCATGCCGGCCGTCACGAAGACCATGTCCGCGCCTTCGAGCGCATCGACGATCTCATGCTGCGTCAGTTGGGCCGCCTTCATGCCCTCTTCCGGCTTGCCGCCCGCCCCGAGGCCGCGCCCCTGCCGCCCGCCGAGCAGGATCTTGCGGAGCGCGTTCGACGACGCCAGCGCCTGGGCATCTGTGTTGACGGCGATGAACTCGACGCCCGGCACGCCCTCCTCGACCATCCGGTTGACGGCATTCCCACCACCACCACCGACGCCAACAATCTTGACTTCGGTGAAGCCTTTGGCCGCATTCGCGAACGGCGCTTCGACGATCTTCGGGACGATGGCGGCTGGCCGGCTGGGCTCTTCGAGCCGGGCCGGATCGAACCCACCCTTTGGACGGTCAGTTCTGGCCACGGCGTACTACCTCCTGGGCAAGCATCGCGTAGACATCAGCGGCGCGCTCTGCGCCCACGTAGCCGAAAACGGTCCGGCCGGTTGAACTGGCTTCGAGCACCTTGCTGCTCGTCCTGACCTCAGTCTCGAATACGAGCGCGCCCCAACGCTCGCGCAGGTATTGGGCCACCTGCTTCTCTTCGCGCAATCGTCGGTCCAGCTTACTGAGAAGGATACCGAGGACGCTTAACTTTGGGTTGAGATACAGCACCTCTTCAATACTTTCCTGGATCATTTGCAGACCCTGGAGCGAAAAGAAGCGTGCCTCCGTCGGAATAAGCACCCGGTCGGCAGCCACCAGCGCGTTGATCGTGAGCAGACCGAGCGACGGCGGCGTGTCGATCAGCACCGTGTCGTACTCCGCCGCGTTGCGAGCGATCTGGTCGCGGAGGCGCTGCTCGCGGCCCAGCTTGTTCATGAGCGCGGCCTCGGCGCTGGCAAGGCCCAGCGTGGCAGGCGCGATCGCAAGTGTCCCCACGTCATTCTGGACGGTGATTTGTGGCAGGGCGGCGCGATAGTCCAGCAACGCCTCGGCAATGGTGTGTTCGACGGCTTTGGAGATGCCGAGAGCACTGGTAAGGTTGCCCTGCGGGTCCATGTCAATGAGCAACACGCGCTGCCCCTGCCGCGCCAGCGCGGCCCCCAGGTTTGCCGTGGTCGTGGTCTTCCCCACGCCACCCTTCTGGTTCGCCACGGCGATCACGGTGGGCATAAATCCAGGTACTCCGAGGCACCAGCCGTCGCCGACCAGATGCGGAAAAAGCGTAGCACTGCCACGCGAACAGTATCAACGACACCCCTGAACGGCAGGAGCCGCACCACGTGAATCTTGACAGGGCTGTGAGGCACCCCTATGCTACGGCGGTCCTCTGCCGTGTCCGAAGGGCGATTCTTGGGAAGACGTAGGGGATATATATATCTTTCATGAGTGTACAAGTCTGCCCGGGGTGTCAGGGCCGCAATCTTCCCCAGGCAATGGTGTGCGAATGGTGCGGCCGTCGCTTTGACGGGCGCACTGGCGGCTTTTCACTTCGCTGGTGGCATATTGCCACGGCGTTGTTGTTTGGATTCGTACTTCTCGCGTCAGTGAGCGTGGTTTTTCTGAGCAACGTTCGTCTGCCGTCGGTCAGCGACCTTCGTGCACGGCCGGCCGCCTCACCAGAGCCCGTCGCGCAGGCCACGACGCTGCCGACGCGCGCCGCCACGCCCGGCCTGACCCTGGCAACGCCAAAGCCGGCCGGGTCGCCGGCAGCGGTCGTCGCCCCGACGCCGGCCCCGCCGCCTTCCCCGACCGCCGCCCCGGCACGCTACGTGCGCATCGCCAATACGAACGGCCTTGGTGTGTTCCTGCGCGAAGAGCCTGGCCCGCAGAGTCAACGCCTCACGCCCGCGGTCGCGGAGGGAGCATTACTGAAGCTGGTTGGTCCGGAGCAGACGGTCCAGGCACAAATCTGGCGGCTGTGCGAACACGAAGGGCGGGGCATTCAGGGGTGGGTGCCTGCGCAGTACATCCAGGCTGTCGAGACGGTCCCGACGCCCGCTCGCCCCTGACATCACCCCATTGGTTGACGGCAGAACGCCTCTGCACGGCCATGTCCGACACATCGGTGTCCGGTACTGTTGTTCAGGGCTCGGACGGCACCTATAATGCCTTGTGACGCCGTTGTAACCCGCTGCGCCGATACGAGAGGACCGACGACATTATGCCTGAGCGGTGGGAACGCGAGATTGACGAGCTCTTGGGACGCCGTGAGGCGAAGCTGCGGCGCGAACCGGTCAGTAAGCGCGTGGCGCGGAGCAGCGCCCCGATGATGACCGGCCTGACCGGGGCGTTCCGCTCGTTTCTGCGGCGCACCCCTGTCGAGCAGTTCATGATCGCCAGCATCTTCCTGGTGGCAGCCTCATTCCTGGTCAGCTTCATCCCATCGATGGCCGGTGTGGCGCGCTGGGCCAGCCTCCTGAGCATCCTGTTCTTCGTGCTGGCCCTGGCGCTGTCCGTGGCGGCGCGGCGTGGCCATGGCCCGGCTGGTGCCGCCGGCGGCGAACCAAAGCGCTGGCGCGACCGCGATGTCGGCTACGGCTCGTCGTACGGACCGGCCGAGCCGCCGTCACTGTGGGTCAGCCTGCGGACCTGGTGGCGACGCCGGCGTTTCCGCCGCCTCTAGCCGCAGATCGCGCTGTCGAGGTAGCCGGTACCGGTGCAGCACCAGTACCGGACGCTACCTGTGTGCCCGTTCGCCTGCTGGTCTGCGCCGTCAGGGCACCAACAGGTTCGCGTCGATCCAGGCTGTCGCACCCCCAGCAACCGACACTTTGCGCCAGTTACGCCCAGACCCGAGCGCAGCCGGCCCAACGACGGACACGCGCGAGCCGTTCGGGATGCCGCCGACGACGGCTGCCAGAATGTCCGGGGCGGCGCGCAGACGCGCACCAGGACCGCCCGTCTGGACGACATGCGTGCCGAAGGTCCGGCCCTGCGGCATCGACATGGCCGCGACGGTGTTGACGGCAGGGCGGGCAGCCGTCACCGGAGCAATCGGGGTCACAGCCGGCCGCCCCGCTACCGCCAGGTAGATCGTGTGCGTCGGGACGCCAGCCCCCAGGGTCGCTATCTCCCGGATCGAGTACCAGCGCCGGCCGGCGGCTCCGCGCAGCACCAGGGCGCTCTGGGCAAGGTCAAACCGGCCAGACCCGGCATCGTACCGTTCGGCAACGAAATAGTGGCCGGGTATGTTCCGGCCGTTGCCGCTGGTCCGAATGATGACCGGCCGGCCGGCCTGCACCTCCCGCGCAATCTTCGCTGCGTCTGTGCCAATCTCAATGATGGACGGAATGCCGAGGCGAGAGAGCAGCGCCACCTCGCCGTAGGGGCCGGTCATGCCGAACTCTGGCGTCCAGCCGATTTGCCGGGCAACCGCTACAGCCCGGTCGAGAGAGATTGGTCGGCCCGTCGCGTTCGCGAAGGCCACCGCAGCGGCCGGGCCGCAGGCAGCCATCGCCTCGCGCAGCGTCAGTGAACGTCCGCCAAAGAGCTGGTTAGGGGTGAGCCGGCCCGGTCGCTCCAGCGGGGTTCCTTCGACCGCCAGCGCCACCCCTGGCCCGCTTAGCAGCATCCCGGCAACCGCCGAAGCTGTGGCTATCGTCCACCGACGACGTGACACACGCACCATAGTCCTTCCCGTCGCTCGTACTTGGTGACCGAGCATAGGTCGGCACCTGACGGCGGGGCATGTCGGGCGTATCACAGCAGCAGCCGAGCGGTGAAGAAGTGCCCGCTCTCGGCGGATGGCGCGGCGCAGATGAACGGCTGGCGACGTCAATGGGCGGCAGGTTGCCAGAACGCGACAGCACCACGCCCAACGCGCACGCGGCGACATGGACGCGTGCCATGCGGCCCTGGCTTCAGACGGCGCTACCGTTACGAGTAGACGGGCCGCCCACGGTGGACGGCCCGTCTGGATGACGGAGGGCGGCGCCGGCTGTCCGGATGTCAGCCGCGCGCCTCGCGTCAGAGGGCCGGGACGATCTCAAATGGCAGTTCGCCCTGGCTCGTCTGGCCGCCGCCCCGGACCGTCGCCCGCAGCAGCCCCGCGCCGACCGGCACCGTCGCCGGAATGTTCACGTTGTACCCGCAACGTCCACGCCCATCAGCGGCCTTGCTCGGCTGGGGCACCTCAGAGCCATCCGGGAAGCGCACCGTCAACTCACAGATCGCGCCGAGCGCCGTCTTCACTTCGAGCTTGATCACGTCGCCGGCCTCAAACTTCGGCGCGCCGTCAATGTCGATCTCTACGGACGAGTTCGGATCGACGGCGGCCGGCGGTGCGGCAGCGGCAGCGGGCAGCGCGGAGAGCGTCGGAGGGACTGCTGGTGCAGGCACTGGAGGTGGAGGTGCGGCAGCAGCCGGTGCGGGTGCGGGTGCGGCTGTTGGTGCTGGCACTGGGGCGGCCGGAGCCGGGCTGACAGCAGGGGCCAGCGGCGGCGCGGCCCCGCCGAGCGGTGCCAGTCCGTTGTAGATCGGCTCGGCTTCGGGATAGGCGTTGATCTCGGCGTCGGTGATGACGACGGTGGCGACCCACCGCCGTTGGCCGCCGAAAATCAGGTAGACAGCACCGTCCGAACGGACTGCCACCTGCCCGTCCACACCTGACTGCTGCTGTGCAGCGACCGGCAGAAGCGCCGCGCCCATCAGCAGGCCCACGGTCAGACAGACGGCGGCAACGATGGGTAGCCGCACGTTTCGCACGAACATACTGTGCCCCTCACGATGCGCGAGCAAGCCAGCGTGCGGCGGGGCAAGGCCGGTGCCGCACACGGATACCCGCTCGGAATTCCAGCCTCAGCTTGACGGATTGTACGCAATTGCCGGCTGCTGCTGGCACCTATTCGTCGCTCCGACGCAACTGGCCGCGCACGTTGACGCGCGCTGGCCGCTCTCCATTGGCTGCCCAGACGACACGTGAAGCAGTGACACCGACACCTGTTCGGCCGACCCCGACCACCTTCCGATCCTTTCCTTTGCCAGTGCCCAGGACGCCGATAGGCGGTCGCGCGGCCACACTTGCGGCCGGCCCGGTGTCGACACAGACGATGTTCCAGGCCGCATGGTCGGCGCGCGCGACGGCTCACGGCAGCAGGATGCGTGCCCGCCATGTTTGCCGGCCGCGCCCTGCTGGATGCTTGGCGGGCCAGCCGAACGGGAACGGTCTCCGCCGCGCTCGGTGCGCAGACTGGAGGCGAAGGACGCACGGCACATGCCGCGTACCCTGGCGCGGCATCTTCCGCTATGAGCTGGGAACCCGCCCGTTGGCGGTGGCCGAGCCACCACGCCAAGCGGTAGCATCGGGCACACCGCGCGACGATGTGGGAACTTGGGGCACTGCCGCCGCCTGAGCGCCGCCGTCCCCGACACGCCGCCCGTCGCCGCGTTTGCGATCTGAAGGGGAATGCCAGTGCAGGCTGAGATCATCGCCGTGGGAACCGAGCTGCTGCTCGGCGAGATCCTGGACACCAACTCGCAGTACCTGACCCAGCAGCTCACGGGCCTCGGTATCGACCTCTTCTTTGTCACGCACGTCGGTGACAACATGGGCCGCCTGAGCGAGACGGTGCAACGGGCGCTCTCCCGCTCTGACGTGGTCATTATGACCGGCGGCCTGGGCCCGACTGAGGACGACCTGACCCGCGAGGCCATTGCGGCGGCACTGGGCGAGACGATGACAGTGCAGCCGGAGTTGGAAGCGACACTGCGCGGCTGGTACGCCAATCGAAACCGCCCGATGCCGGCCATGAACATCAAGCAGGCCACGCTGATCCCGTCGTCTCAGGCCATCGACAACCCGATTGGCACCGCGCCGGGCTGGTGGGTCGAGAGCAATGGCAAGAAGATTGCCTGCATGCCCGGCGTCCCCCACGAGATGAAGAAGATGTTCGAGGAGCAGGTTGCGCCGCGCCTCGGCCTGGGCGGTGGGGGCGTACTCGTGACGCGGACGCTGAAGACCGTCGGTATCGGCGAGTCGAACGTGGCCGAGGTCGTGCAGGATCTGATTCACAACCCGAACCCGACGCTGGCGACCTATGCAAAGCAGGACGGCGTGCACCTCCGCATCGCGGCGAAGGCCGAGAGCCGCGACGCGGCCAACTCGCTGATTGCCGACTTTGAGGCGAAGGTGCGGGCGCTCACGAATCACTGGATCTACGGCATTGACGACCAGACGCTGGCGGGTTCCATCGGCACGCTGATGACGAAGCAGGGGCTGACGGTGGCGACGATGGAGTCGGCGTCGGGGGGGCTGCTGGCGAGCTACTTCACGGACACGCCCGGCAGTTCCGAGTGGTTCGTCGGCGGGGCCATCGCGTACTCGGCGGCGCTGAAGGTGGCGAACGGCGTGCCACCGGAGACGCTCGACGCCCACGGCACGGTGGCATCCGAGACGGCGCTGGCGATGGCGACGGCCATCCGTGAGCGGACCGGCGCGGATGCGGGCATCGGCATCACCGGGGTCGCTGGCCCGAGCGAGGTCGAGGGAAAGCCGGTCGGGACGTTCCACATTGCGCTGGATTTCAAGGGCATCACGCGGGTCGTGGACTCGCACTGGTCCACCACGCGGCTAGAACTGAAGCGGCGGGCAGTGATGGACGCGCTCTACATCCTCTGGCGGGCACTGGAGGATCGTGAGGAAGTAGCGGCGGGAGTGGGAGCGGGGGGTGCCGGACGGGCGTGAGCGCCTGACACCGCGCGTTCGTCGCGTCCTGGCGATGGCCGAGGACGAGGCGGCGGGCCTCCGCTTGTCCGAAGTGGGGACTGAACACGTCCTGCTGGCGCTGCTGCGGGAGGGCCGGGGGTTGGCGACCCGCGCCCTCCACGAGCTTGGCGCTGATCCGGCCGAGTTGTCCCAACGGATGCGGATGCGCCTCGTCCCTGCCGACATCGCGCCGGCCGGGCCGATTGGGTTGGGGCCAGATGCGCGGGCTGCATTGCGGATGGCCCACAGCGAGGCCGCCCGGCTGCATCATGACTACCTGGGCACCGAACACCTGTTGCTCGGGCTGCTCCGCAACGGCGAGGGGCCAGCCTTTGTGGTGCTCAATGGGGCTGGGGTGACCCTGTCTCGGGTCCGGCAGCAGATGGTCCGCATCATGAATGAGGCCGCACCGGAGCCGCCGATTGGTTCGTCCGGCGCGGTGTCCATGCTGCGAGATCGGCGGCGGCCGATTGACCGCCTGCCTGACGGGGAGGCCCGCGACAGCGCGCCGGAGCCGGAGCGTTGTGGCCACTGCGGCCGCGTGCGGCGGGCTGAATGGCGGTTCTGTGCGTACTGCGGCGAGCGCTGGACCTGTTGCGAGCGCTGCGACACGCCGCTGCCGAGCCTGCCGGGTGTACGATTCTGCCCGGGGTGCGGCATCATGGTGAACTCGGACGACGGCGGGTGAGTGTGCACGTGGTGGCGCAGGCACGCATGAGCACGGCGAAGCGGGAGTTGACCGATGTCGGACGATAAGGCCGCCTGGGAAGCCTCGGCGCTGCGGAAGGCGCGCGAGCGTGCCCCGGAGCGCCGCGAGTCGTTCGAGACGTCGTCGAGGACGCCGATCCAGCCGCTGTACACGGCCGAGGATCTGGCGGAATGGGACGCGCGGGAGCGGCTCGGGTACCCCGGTGAGCCGCCATACACGCGCGGCGTGCAGCCGAACATGTACCGAGGCCGCCTCTGGACGATGCGCCAGTACGCCGGCTACGCCTCCGCTGAGGAGTCGAACGCGCGGTACCGCTACCTGCTGGAGCGCGGCCAGACCGGCCTTTCCGTCGCCTTCGACCTCCCGACGCAGATGGGCTACGACTCGGACCACGCGATGGCCGAGGGCGAGGTCGGCAAGGTCGGCGTGGCGATTGACACGCTGGACGACATGGAACTGCTACTTGCGGGCCTACCGCTCGACAAGGTCAGCACGTCGATGACCATCAACTCGACCGCGCCGATCCTGCTGGCGCTGTACGTGGCGGTCGGCAAGAAGCAGGGCGTGCCGCTATCGAAGTTGAGCGGCACAGTGCAGAACGACATCCTGAAGGAGTACATCGCGCGGGGGACGTACGTGTATCCGCCGGCACCGTCGATGCGACTAGTGACGGACGTGTTCGCCTACTGCACGGCTGAACTGCCGGCCTGGAACTTCATCAACGTCAGCGGCTACCACCTGCGCGAGGCCGGCGCGACGGCGGTGCAGGAGTTGGCGTTCACGCTGGCGAACGCCATCGCCTACTGCGAGCATGCGGTTGCGGCGGGCCTGAAGATCGACGAGTTCGCGCCGCGCCTGGGCTTCTTCTTCGACAGCCACAACGAGCTATTCGAGGAAGTGGCGAAGTTCCGAGCGGCGCGGCGGATGTGGGCGAAGATCACGCGGGAGAGGTTCGGCGCGACGAATCCACGTTCGTGGATGCTACGGTTCCACACCCAGACGGCGGGCGTGACACTCCAGGCGCAGCAGATCGAGAATAACGTGGTGCGCGTGGCCATCCAGGCGCTGGCGGCGATCCTGGGCGGCACCCAGTCGCTGCACACGAACGCGCGCGACGAGGCGTTAGCCTTGCCGACCGAGGAGTCAGCCAAGTTGGCGCTTCGCACGCAGCAGGTGATCGCCTACGAGAGCGGCGTGGCAGACGTGGTGGATCCGCTGGCCGGCTCCTATTACGTCGAGTCCCTGACGGACCAGACGGAGGCAGCGGCATGGCGCTACATTGAGGAGATTGATGCCCTGGGCGGCGCGCTCCGAGCGATTGAGCAGGGGTTCATCCAGGCCGAGATCCAGGAGAGCGCCTACCGCCACCAGCAGGAGGTGGAGCGCGGCGACCGAGTGATCGTCGGCGTGAACCGCTTCGCCGAAGAGGGCGGCGGCATGACGGCCGACCTGCTGCGCGTTGACCCATCGGTGCGGGACCGCCAGGTGGCACGGATCAACGCGGTGAAGGCCCGACGCGACGAGGCGATGGCGTGCGCGGCGCTGGCGGCCCTGGAGGCTGCGGCGCGCGGCACGGAGAACACGATGCCGCGCATTCTGGCGTGCGTTGAAGCGCTGTGTACGCTGGGCGAGATCTCGGACACGTTGCGGGCGGTGTTCGGCGAAGCGACGGAGTTGTCGTCGCTGTAGCGCTCACGCGCCCTGACGGTGGCGTCGTTGCCGATCGGTCGTGCGGCAGTCGGCTGATGGGTGCGCGGCGGCCGTATACTTTGGGACGGTATTCGCCCCCGTAGCTCAATGGATAGAGCAGCGGCCTTCTAATCCGCAGGTTGTAGGTTCGAGTCCTATCGGGGGTACCGCTGCTGACCAGATAGGAAATGCCCCACTCAGGTCGTCCTGAGCGGGGCATTTCTTCGATTGGTGGGGGAACTGGCTTCAACTCGCCTGTTTTCGGGCAGCCG
>JBBQBU010000056.1:0-17980 GCA_038318015.1 Chloroflexota bacterium
GGCCGCACGGGGGTGTGGGGGGCGCTTACCACCCGACCCCCCCCACCCACGAGTGGGAGTGGGTGGGGGGGTGGGGGTTCAGCCTGGGGCCGGGGGGGTGAGGGCCGACGCCCTCCGGCTCGTCGCAGCGCAGGCCATCGAGACGCGGGCACCAGACCGCGCCGTCATGATGACCGCAGACGGCCGCTTCACCTTCGAGGTGATGTACCACGCGTGGCGCAACAGCTTCGCCTTCGAGTTGTACGGTCACGACGGCTCGATGCACTGCCTCGGCCTGCGGAAGTGGGGCGGCAGCGAGTTGACCCTCCGCACGCGCGTTTTCCCGAGCGGTCGGCCCACCGAATCCTGCTGGACCGACGAAGGGCCAGACCTGACCTGGGACGCCGAAGTAGCCCACTTCGAGCAACTCTGCGCGGCCCCAGCCACGGACCTGCGTACCGACTGGTGGATCGCCCAGGCGATGCACGACCTGGCCGCCGCGCTGGCCGCACAATCCACGCAACGGCACGAGTAGGAGAACCCATGACGCCACCATCCGACGGCGGGCCAGTGAACCCGGCCGCCGCGCCAGCCCCGACCGGCGTGATCGGCCTGTCCCACCTGGGCATCATCTACGGGACGGCCTGGGCCTCGTTCGGGCAGCCGGTGGTGGCCGTGGACGCCGAAGCGGAGGCGGTCGGGCGGCTGCAGGCGGGCGACCCCATTGTGCGGGAGCCGGGCCTGCCCGAACTGCTGGAGCGCAGCCGGTCGCACCTGACCTACACGGCAGACTTTGCCGCGCTGGCCGCGTGCCCGCTGGTGCTGGTGGCCCGCGATGTCCCCACTGATGACAACAACCAGAGCGACATCGCGGCGGTGCAGCGGCTCATCAATCTGGCAATCCCGCACCTGCAAGACGGCGTCACCTTCGTCATCATGTGCCAGGTGCCGCCGGGCTTCAATCGGGCGCTGGCCGAGCAGATCAGGGCCGCCCGGCCGGAGCTGCGCTTCAAACTGTACTACTGGGTCGAGACGCTGGTATTCGGGAACGCCGTGCAGCGCGCGCTGGAGCCAGAGCGCATCATCATCGGGTGCGCCGACCCGTCCGCGCCTCTGCCGCCAGTGTTCGCGGCCGGTCTCGCGCGCTTCGGCTGCCCGCTGGTGCCGATGGGCTACGAGAGCGCCGAACTGACCAAGACGGCCATCAACATCTATCTGATCGGCTCCGTCACCTACGCGAACGCGATGGCCGACCTGTGCGAGGAACTTGGCGCGGACTGGTCAGAGATGGTGCCGGCACTCAAGCTGGACCGCCGCATCGGGCCGGCGGCGTACATCCGCCCGAGCCTGGGTGTGGCCGGCGGCAACCTGGAACGCGACCTTGTGACGCTGCGTCAGCTTGGCGCACGCCATGATGTCGAGACGACGTACCTGGACGCCCTCCAGGCTGCGAACGATGCCCGCTTCGACTGGGTTCACCGCAAGCTCTGGGAAAGCCTGCTGGCGCGCGGCGCGGACGCGACCATCGCGGTCTGGGGGCTGACCTACAAAAAGGACACGCGGTCTACCAAGAATTCGCCCGCGATGCGCCTGCTGTCGGAGATTGACCCGCGCGTGACCGTCAAGGCCTGGGATCCGGCGGTCGGCCTGGACGAGGTCCGGGCGGCGGGCGTCTCAGCCCCGCTGACCGTCGTCCGCTCGCGTGATTCCGCCCTGGACGACGCCGACTGCCTGCTCATCATGGCCGACTGGGAGGAGTTCGCCCAGGCCGACCTGGACGCGATCCGGACCCGGATGCGCCGCCCGCTCGTCATCGACACGGTGGGGGTGCTCCAGAACCGGGGCGCGGCGCTGGCCGGCATCGACTACATCTCGATGGGCCGGTAGCAATCAGGATCGGTCACCGATGGCCGACCGTTTCCAGACTCCTGACCCACATTGAAAGGCATCCGATGAAGATCACCAATGTTGAGTCGCTGATTGTCTCGGCCGGGCCGGGCAAGAAGAACTTCTGCTTCGTTGTCGTGGACACCGACGAAGGTATCTGGGGCGTCGGCGAGTCCGGCCTCAGCAGCCGCGAGTTGGCTGTTGCCGGTGCTGTCGAGCACCTCAAGGCGTTCCTGATCGGCAAGAACCCGTTTCAGATTGAACGCTTGTGGCAGGAGATGTTCCGGGGCGGCTTCTTCCCGGCCGGCAACATCACCACGTCGGCCATCGCCGCCATCGACATCGCCCTCTGGGACATCAAGGGCAAGGCGCTGAACGTCCCGATTTACGAGCTGTTCGGCGGCCTGACCCGAGACAAGCTGGTCTGTTACCCGCACGTCCAGCGCGGCGGCAGCCTGGAAGAACTGGTCGCGAACGCGCAGCAGCACGTCGATGAAGGCTGGAAGTTCGTGCGCTGGGGGCTGGGTGATCCGCTCGCAGATGGGAACACCTTCGAGCCGGGCCGCGCCGTCCGCGAGGGCATCCGCGAATTCGAAGCGCTCCGCAAGGCGCTGGGCGACGACATCGAACTGTGCTTCGACCTGCACACGCGCGTCGACCAGCCAGACGCGATCCAGTTCTGTCGCGGGGTGGAAGAGTACCGCCCGTTCTTCATCGAAGACCCGATCCGTGCGGAGAGCATGTACAGCCTGCGCCAGGTGCGCCAGCACGTGAACGTGCCGCTGGCCATTGGCGAGCAGTTCCACAGCAAGTGGGAGTTCCGCGAGATCATCGAGGAAGAGCTGACCGACTACGCGCGCATCGACATCTGCATCGCGGGCGGCCTGACCGAGGCGAAGAAGATCGCCGGCTGGTGCGAGACGCACTACATCAAGCTGGCGACGCACAATCCGCTTGGGCCGGTGTCGTCGGCGGCCTGCGCGCAACTCAACTTCGCGTCGCCGCTGGTTGGCGTGATGGAGCAACCGACTCGCCCCGGCGTGCTGCTGCCGGACGTGGTGCCGGTCCAAATCGAGTGGAAGGACGGCTTCATCCTGCCGCCGACCCGCCCGGGCCTGGGCATCGAGTTTGACCGCGAGGCGGCCCGCAAGAGTCCGTTCCAAATGTACGAGGTGCCGCACCTCCAGCGCATGGACGGCGGCTACACCAACTGGTAATCGCCCGCTGGCTGGAAATCGGTATGCGCCGGCTGTCGTAGCCTGCCGACGCTTGCCGGCACGTTCGGCCTCCTCCCGGTCCTGGCATCCTGGCGTACCCTTGTCCTGTGAGGCACAGCGTTAGTGAGAACCGGCTGCCCAGTGGCGTCTCCCCCTCTCCCGCTTGCGGGAGAGGGGGTAGGGGGTGAGGGCCGCCCCTGGCCCACATTCGTGTAGTCGCCGGCTGCCGGCAAGCGACGCGCTATCATGCCGGGGGCCGCGCCGCCGCTGCCGACCGGACGTACATCGGCAAGCGAGCAGGCCGCCCGCATGAGGTACGCCTGTGACCACCAGCAACGCCCCGCGCACCCTCGCCTTTCGGGAGGGCGGCAGCGGTGATCGCGTCGTCGTGTTCGTGCACGGCATGTGTCAGTCGTCCGTCTTCTGGGCGCCGACGCTCCAGTCTTTGCCGCCGGGCGTCCGAGGGTACGCCGTCGATCTGCCCGGCTTCGGCGAGTCGCACGCCGTTTCCGGACCGTACACCATCCAGGGACATGCCGACGCTGTAGCGGCGTTCGTGGCGCAGCATGGCCTGACCGATGTGGTCCTGGTCGGCAACTCGATGGGCGGCATCGTTTGCCAGCAGGTGGCCGTGAATCGGCCGTCGTGGCTGGCGAAGCTCCTGCTCGTCGCCAGCGGCCCGAATGTGCCCGATCCGGCTGCCGCGCTGGCCGGCGCCGAGGTTGAGGCGACGGCCGTCTGGGATCGTACCGCCGCGACCGACTACGTGAAGAACTTCTTCGTGCGGCAGCCGGCAGACCCCGAGCCGTACATTCAGGCGGCGCTGCTGGCGACCCTGGACGCCCGCCTCGGCACCCGGCGCTCGTCGGCCGTGACCGACCTGCGTCCCGACCTGGGGCGCATCAACGTGCCGACGTTGATCGTGCAGGGCGAGCGCGATGCCGGGCGGACGCCAGCCGTTGGCGCGGACATGGCGGCGCTCATCCCTGGCGCACGCCTGGAGGTCGTGACGGGCGTCGGGCACACCCCGATGCTGGAAGACCCTGCGGCGTTCACCGCGCTGCTGCACGCCTTCCTGACCACCTGACCACCTGACCCCCTGACCACCTGACCGCCTGACGACTGACGACTGACCGCCGCGCCTGGATCAGTCCGCATCTGACGGTGGCCTGGGCTTCAACTGGAGTTTCATGCCTTCGTGCGTCGCCGTGAACCCGAGCCGTTCGTAGAAACGGTGTGCGTCCGGGCGCTGTTTGTCGGTGGTCAATTGGATCAGCTGGCAGCCGCGCGCCCGAGCCTCGTCGATGGCCCACGTCAGCAACCGCTCGCCCAGACGCAGGCCGCGCTGTGAGCCATCGACGCGCACGCCTTCGACTTGCGCGCGCCAGCTACCACGGCGCGTCAGCCCGGGGATGAACGTCAGTTGCAGGACGCCGATAACCGTACCGGCGTCGTCGGCCACCACCAGCCGCTGATTCGCGTCGGCCTCGATGGCGGCCCAGGCGTCCCAGTACGCTTGCGGCAGCGGGTCGGCATACTCCTCGCGCGAGGCCCCCAGCGGGTCGTCCGCAAGCAACTGGATGATGCGCGGCACATCGTCGCGCGTCGCCATCCGCATACGCACCGACCCCGCCTCCGGCTGCTCCTCCGACACGCCTGCCCTCCCCGCTCGATTCCCGCGCTACGACAACCAGACGCGGCTGCCGCGACGCTTGACGGCCGCCGGATCACTGTGAGGTGACACGATGCCCGACCTGACTGTCCCGCCGATGGTACCCGCTGACTGGACTGCCCGCTATCTGGCGCTGCTCGGCATTGAGCACCCGGCCCCGAGTCTGGAGGCGCTGACGCGTCTGGTGCGGGCGCACGTCCTGGCCGTCCCCTTCGAGAACGTGACGGCGCTGCTCCGCCGGCGCGACCATCCCGATGGCGCGGTGCCGGCCCCGGACCCCGCCGCGCTGCTGGCAACCTGGGAGCAGCGCGCGGGCGGTGGCGTCTGCTTCGATATCGTCTCGATGGTCGCCTCGCTGCTGCGGTCGCTCGGCTACCGCGTTGACGTGATCCTCGCCCACATCAGCGGGCCGTTCGGGCACCAGGCCATCGTGGTCCACCTCGACGGCAAGCGGTATCTGGTGGATCTTGGCAACGGCGCGCCCCTCTTTGCGCCGATCCCGCTGGACGGCGTCCACGAGGTACACGAGCATGGCCTCGGGTTCAGATTCCGCCAGAATGCTGATCTGCCGCGGGTCGCCGGCACTGAGGAATGGCTGAGAGATCGCGCGAGCGATGATGGCTGGCAACTGGGCTGCCGCTACGAGCTACAGCCGGGCGCCGACGCCGACCGTGACGCCGGCTACCAGCACCATATGACCCCCGTCACCACCTGGGTGCTCGGGACGCTCACGATGACCCGTTCGACCACCGAGGCGGTCCACTCCCTGCGCGACGGCACGCTGGTGACGTACACGACGAGCGGCAAGGAGACGACCACACTGTCAGATTCCGCCGCGTATCAGCGCGTCGCGGCCGAGGTCTTCGGGTTGCCGAACGTGCCGATCCTGGAGGCGCTGGCCGTGCGTGCGGCGTTCGCAGCGCGGGCGACCGGTGCCACCAACGCTGGCTGACCACGCGAAGCACGGCACTGGTTGTCCGAGGTCATGACTACAGGCGTCCCGCATGCGGTCAGCCCTCGCCGTCGAGCGCCGCGTTCAACTCGGAACATTCGGTGCAATAGTCGCGCTTGCCCTCTTTCGTCCACCCTGGGGGCGGCGCGACCGGCGCCGTGCCGTCACAGACGGCGGTAGCGTCCTCGGCACAGACATCGCAGGTGAAAATGTGTCGCTCAGCCATCCCGGCCCTCCCAGCGCAAACTATAGCCTGCCAAACGGGCGGTGCCTCACCGGAGGATGCGTCGACCGGGCGGCGAGCGGTAGGCCGACGGTCAGCACGGACCAGCCCGAGCCGGCTGCTACACGTCGGCTGCGGGCGGGTATTCGTCGAATGCGGCAGACCGGGACCAGGAGCGGCGGTCCGGCGACGCAACATGTAGGCCGCCCGCGATTTCGGCGGCTAGGTGCGGGCGGCGGCGCGGGCCTCCACGTGGCCGATGAACATCGGCATTTTCCCCACCGGCACGTCAAGAGTTGGCGACAACGACATCGACGCCGCCGAGCGTGTCAACGCCGAGCGTGTCAACGCCGAGCGTGTCAACGATGTACGCGGCGATCAAGGCTGCGTCCATGGAGTCCACTCCGAGTGTGGTGGCGGGGTAGGTCCAGTAGGGTGGGACGGCGACCGGCAAAGCGTGACGCTGGCGACGACGGGGCCGCGTGCTCCGTGGCCGGGTGCTCAGTGGCCGCGTTCGCGGGTCAGGCGGTTGAACGACTTTGTGGCCGCGCGGATGCGCCGCTTCTCGTGGGCACGGTTCAGCGGCTCCTGCCGGGCCGCCAGAGCTCGCATCTCACGGCGCAGCTTGTGATAGCTCTCCAGGCGCGCGGCCAGGATCGTGCCCGATTCGACCGCCGCTAGGACTGCACAGCCCGGCTCGCGATTGTGGGCGCAATCTGGAAACCGGCACGCTTCGCTCAGTGCCTCAATGTCGGAGAACGTCGCGTCTACGCCCTCGTCAACATCCCACAGCTGTAGCTCGCGCATGCCGGGCGTGTCCATGAGCAGGCCGCCGTCTGGCAGCAGGATCACCTGCCGGTGGGTCGTCGTGTGCCGGCCGCGCCCATCCGACTCGCGAACCGCCTGGGTGCGTTGGAGTTCCTTGCCGGCCAGATGGTTGACGATGGTGGACTTGCCGACTCCCGACGAGCCGAGCAGCGCGACAGTGTGGCCCGGCTGCAGGTAGCCAGCCAGCAGGTCGTAGCCCTCGCCGCGCGGCGCGCAGACCGTGTGCACCGGCACGTCCGCCCCCCCGACCGACTGAGCAATCGCCACGTCGCGCGGCAAGTCGTCGGACAGGTCCGTTTTGCTGAGGACCACGACGGGCCGGGCACCGCTCTCGTGCGCCATCACCAGGTACCGCTCGAGGCGGCGCGGGCTGAAGTCGTCGTCCAGGGCGGTGACGATCAGGACGGTATCGACGTTGGCCGCGACGACCTGTTGCGCCACGACGCTGCCGGCCACCTTCCGCACGAAGCGGCTCTTCCGTTCCAGGACGCCGTGCACCGTCGCCCGCTCAGCGCCCGGCGCGTGCAGCAAGGCCACCCAGTCCCCGACCGCCGGGTAGTCGATGCGGCCGTTCGCCTGGTGTCGCAGGCGGCCGGCGACGGTCGCCAGCATCTCGCCCTCGGCCGTGACGACCCGGTAGATGTGCTGGTACTCGATGATGACGCGGGCCGGCTGATACCCAAGCTCGGTGAACGGCGCGTACCGATCAGCGAACACGGCGTCCCAACCGTAGGCGCGCAGGATGGCGGGCGAATGGTCTACGTGCATCTCCTACAGGTTGTACCGAATCCGACGGGGAGCCGTCTGTGCTTTCGGTGACGAACTGGCGGGAGAACGCGGCGAAATTATCGCGACGAGGCGTCGAGCAGGCGGCTCACACGGGCTGCGTCCAGCCCGGACTGGGCCTGCGCCGAAGCGTCAGGGCTGCCGAGCAACTGATTCCGGAGCAACATGCTCTGCCCGAGCGCGGTAGAGGCACTGCCGAGCGCCGGCTCGCCGGTGGCGGTCGTGGTCGGACTGGTCAGCCCGATCAGGGCATCCTGGAGCCGGTCGGTTGCACTCACGAGCATGCGCGAGCCGCGCTGTAGCCGGGTGGCCGCAAGATCGAGCGCTGTGGACGCCGCAAGCGCCTGGTCGGGCGAGCGGACGGCCAGCCCATCCAGGCCGAGCGCCGCCGTACCGATGCCGCGGAACGGCGCAGGCTCGCCGGTCGCATCGGCCACAAATCGGCCGCGCAACATCCTGTCGTCCACGAGGGTCTCGCCGGCAATGGTGTCGATCTCCCGCAATGTCTGGTCAAGATGCCGTTGCAGCGCCGCGCGCTGGGCTGGCAGCATCGCCCGATCCAACCCCACCGCGGCAAGGTCGCCGAGTTGTGCGACGAGCGTCTGCACCTGGGCCAGGCCTTCGCCGGCGGCCTGGGCCTGCTCCAGTTGCACGCCAAGTCGGGCCGCCTGCTCGCGCGTCTCGTGCAAGAGGTTGACGGGTCCACGGCCTTCGTCCGCGAGCATGGCCGGGGTCGTGGCCTCGGCTGCTGACGCAACCTCGCTACCCACGTCGGCGGAGTTGGCCGAGCCGCTAGTACGCTCTGCACCGCGCGCGCCACCGCGTCGCCCGATGAAGGCATCATCCTGTGGCGACCGTGGAAAGGGCAACGGCGAGACCGGCACGGGCACGTACTCCACTAACGAGGCTGCACCGACGCGTACGTCTGACTGATGCGAAAAAGGATGCGGTCTCTCTCCGTCCATCGTAGCGCAGCATAGGGAGGATCGTAAAGAGTTTCTCGCGCCCAATCCGGTGCGGAACGTGCAATCCGTCGCGTCTCTGCGCCGAGTCGATGAGTGCCGATTGCAGCAAAGGGCGGGCGTCCCTGGATGCTACTCTTCCGCCAGCCCGTTCAGCACGAAGTCGAACAGGTCACGGCTTTGTGCGCCGGCCCGGTGCCAGTCGGCGTAGCGCGGGCTGAGCCGGTGGCTCACGACGATCGGCACGACCTGTTCGTGGCGGCCCCCGTGCGAACGCAGCCCCGTCGAAACGAGCGACAGGTCGTGCTTGACGTGGGCCTTTCCGAGCGCCGTCCGGGCGTCCGAAGCCACCGTCAGGTCGCCGATGCGGTCGGCCGGATGCTCGAAGATGACAGCGGCTTCCTCGCGCACGTACACTTCTTCGACGCCGTCCAGCGCGACAAAGGCGGCACGAGCACGCTCGCGGTCTGCGTCGGGCACGTAGACCCAGGCGAACGACCCGAGCGCGCCGTGATGTAGCACGTACGGGTCAGTGATCGGCAGGACAACGTGGTAGTCGCGCACGCCGATCTGGTCGAGCACGTCCTCCAGGTAGATGACGCGCGGCGAACCGTCCGATTCCTGCTTGGCGCTCATGCCGTGGTCGGCGGTGAACCCAAGCACGAAGCCGGCGTCCAGGTACGCCCCGATCATCTCGTCAAAGCGGCGGTAGAACTGGTCGGCCATCGGTTCGCCCGGCCCCTCTTTGTGCTGCACGAAGTCAGTGGTGGAAACGTACAGCAGTTCGAGGCCGCGCCCGTCGCGCTCCAGCAGGTGCCGGTGGACAGCAAGCCCGATCTCCATCGCGTAGTGGCTGGCGTCCCAATCGTAGATCTTTGGCGCGGGCCGACCGACCACGGCCGGCACGTCGTCGATGCCCAGGCTGGGCAGTCCGATCTCGGCGGCCCGCTCGACGCTCATCGACGGTACATCACCCTCGGCCAGCAGCCGGCGTAGCTTGTCCTTTGCCGTGACGGCCATCACGCGGACGCCGGCGCGACGCATCTCTCCCAGGATGGTCGGCGCGCGGAGGTGGGCCGGGTCGGTGAGCTGGACCTCGCTGCCGTCCGGCGCGCGGAAATGGTTGCCGGGGATGCCGTGGACGGCTGGCGACGCCCCCGTCACGATGGACACGTTGTTCGGGTTGGTCAGTGACGGCATCTGGCCGCGCCCCAGGTGGTACGCGCCGCCGGCGGCCAGCATGGCGGTCAGGCGGGGCATCAGGCCGCGCGCCATCCCATCATCAAGATATGCGGGCTGGCAGCCGTCAATGGTCATGATGACGGTGGGGCGTGAAGGCAGGTGGTAGTCGCGGCCGTTCACAGCGATGGTTGTCGGCTTGGATAGAGCGGGCATGTCCTGACCTCGCACTACAGCGTGCGCCCGGGCGATCCCTGGCGTCGGTCAGAGAGCAGGATACCAGCCGGCTGGCGGCAGATCAGGCCGGGTCATAAGGCAGTTCACACCACCCGTTGGGTGACTCGGATGGCCGAGTCACCTCTGCCGAGGCGGTGCGTCGCGTCCGCGAAGCCGCCTATTCCGTCCGCCCGAGCCTCGCGACTGCACCTGTCAATTCCCGAAGCTGCTGCTCGATGCGTGCCTGAGCGTCCCCCCGAGCAAGCAGATCGGATACGTAGTGGTTGAGGCTCACGCCGTTGCGCCTCGCCGCTTCCGCCAGGCTGCGGTGGAGCGCACGCGGCAGACGTACGTTGAACTTCCCGCTGTACTCTTCGGCCTGCGAGGGCAACGGAATGTCGCGTCCTAGTTCAATCTCAGTCTCAATCCAGAGACTTCGTGCCTCTTCGGCCGCCCCTGCGAGTTCGTCCAGCGTCTCGATCTGCGTGATGCAGCCCGGTAAATCGGGGAAGCGCACGACGTAGCCGCCGTCCGGATCGGTGAGTGCCTCGAACGGATAAGCAAGCGCCAGAAAGTCATCTAGAGAGCGAGGGGCAGCGACAACCATCTCAATCATCCAGTCCGAGACGCTGACAGACCTCCGTCAAGTACACACGCTTCACTCCTCGCCCGCCAACGAGTGGCAAGGTGATCGACCGCTCGCCGTCCTTGGTGAAGATCACGTGACTGCCCTTCTGGCGCCCCCTGCGCCAACCGAACGCCAGGAGCAGATTCTCAACATCGTTGAAGTCAGCCTGCGGCGGTCGGGCACGGATCCTGGCGATCAATTTCTCAAGCTGCGTCAAGCCTGATCACCCATGGTACTATAGATAGTACCATGCACCGTCATGAATGGACACGAACTACGAGGATCAAGCGACGATCACATCCTCGCTATTCCGTCAGGGTCCAGTAGTAGTCGCCGCTGTAGCCGGCCTCGGCGAACAGCGCGCGCCAGCCGGCCGGCGCATAGTACGTCTGCGCCGTCAGTTGCCAGCGCTCGAACTTCTGGTGCTGCTCCTCGGTGAGCCACGAGTCAACCTGCACGTAACTGTGCCCGCCCGGTCGTTTCACGCGCTCGATCTCGCGGACGGCTTGCTTGCACAGGTCACGCGGCAGATTGTGAATCGTGTTGATGCACGTCACCACGTCGAAGGCGGCTGACTCGAACGGCAGCGCGGCGGCTGTCCCTCGCACGAGGTGGGCACGTACGTCGTCCATGCTCTGCGCGATGCCGTACGCTGAGATGTCCAGGCCGAACACCTCAACGCCGGCGACCACGTGCCGAAGATCGTGCAGCAGGAACCCCTTACCCGACCCGATGTCCAGCACGCGACTGCCGGCCGTGATGCCGTACTCGTCGCGCAGGCGCTCAGCGACGCGCACCCAGCGACCATCGTAGTGGTAGCCGCCGTACCCCTGGGTTCGCTCGCCGTCAAAGTATTCGCGCCCGAACTGCTTGGCGACCGCCCGTTGCGCGTCCACCGCCGCCGCCCGCGAGTCGATGTCACGCTTCGCCTTCGGGTACGAATCGAGCAGATCGATTTCTCTCAACGGTCGCCTCGCTTGTATCCCCTCTCCCCCACTTGGGGGAGAGGGGGCGGGGGGTGAGGGTTGTCGTACGGGAGAATGCCTAGCGGGCGCTGCCGAGGCGCGCGGCGACTGTCTGGCGCAGGCCGTCCGCGAAGGGTGTCAGAGTCAGACCCGGCAGGGCCGCGCGCAAACGGCCGATGTCGAAGTCACGTCGACTGGTGCCTCCGGACTTTGGCAGCTTCACCAGCTCGAACGGGACCGGCGACAGCGCCTGCAACTGCTCTGCCACCGAGCCGAATGTGCGGCTCTCGCCGGACGCGACGTTGAAGACGCCCGTCGCATCTCCTGCCGTCAGCCCGACGACGGCTGCCGCCGCGTCGTCCAGGTACACGTGGTCGCGGATGTCATCGCCTTCGCCGAACATCGTCAGCTTGCCATCGTTCTCGATCTGGCTGATGAAGCGGTTCGGGCCGTACGAATTGTGGGTGTCGCCGGGGCCGTAGACGCCCGTCGGCCGGACGATCACCAGCGGAATCTTCGCCGCGCCGCAGACGTTCGCCAGGACCCGCTCGCCGGCATACTTCGCGAGCGCGTAGAAGTCGGCCGGCTCCACGGCAGACGCCTCCGTCACCACGTCGTCAGACATCGGGTACACCGCGTCTGAACTGACGTAGACGACCTTCCCGAACGGGTGCCCCTCAAGGTACCGCCCGACGTTCATCGCCATTTGCAGGTTGGCGTCGAGGGCGTCCACGGTGCGGCCCTTATCGGGCGTGACCGCCGAGGCGAAGATCAGCGTCGTCTCTGACCCGGCCAGCGCGTCCAGCGCGCCGAACGCCGCGCGGTCGGTCAGGTTGAGGGTCTTAGATGAGAAGCCGTGGACATCTGCGCCGTTGCTCACCAGTTGCGTACTGATCGCTTTGCCCAGAAATCCCGATGCGCCGAGCACCACCACGCGGCCCAGTCCGTTTGCCGTCATCGTTCGAGGCTCTCCCACTTCATCGGTGCTGCTTGCAGGCGCGGGTCTGACACGAACAGGTGCCACACAACCGCCTGGAACGCCTCGCTGTGCGCCGTGACCGTCTCGGGGCTAATGGTCGGCACGATGACGCAGGCGTCGGCCACCTTCGCGGTGTAGCCGCCGTCGCGCCCGACGATGCCGGTGATTTTGGCCCCGACCGAGCGGGCATAGTCCATCGCCTTGACCAGATTCATGCTGACATTGCGCTCGGGGTCGCCGCCGCCCACCGACAGGATCAGCAGCAGGTCGCCGGCTCCCAGCCGGCTCCCCTGGAGCCAGTTCGCAAACGACGTGTCCCAGCCGTCGTCGTTGATACGCGCCGTCAACTCCGAGACGTTGTCGGTCGGCGCGTACGCCTCGAACTGGGCAATCTTGCGGAAGTCGTTGACGGCGTGCCCGGCGTTGCCGGCGCTGCCCCCGACGCCCAGGATGAAGAGTCGTCCGCCGCCGGCGCGGACCTCGACCATCAGGTCGATGATGCGGTTCACCACGGTCTCGTCGATGCCGGCCGCGACCTGTTGCACTTCCTGAAAGTAGCGCGTCACAAAACTCATGGTCAGCCCCCGGTCTGCGTGGTTGTGGCGGGCGGGCGCGGGCCAGCCTCTCGGAGCACGGCATCAACCGCCTGGCCGAGCGTGTCCACACGCGCATCGGCCCAGGATGCTGCACTGTATGGCCGTTCAATGAGGATGGCGTAGCAGCCCGCCGCCCGGCCAGCATCCACGTCCCGCCAGCGGTCCCCGATGACGAACGATGCCGCAAGGTCGATGTCCCAGCGGGCGGCAGCGTCGTCGAGCATGCCGGTGGCAGGTTTGTGGCAGCGGCACCCTTCCGACTTGTCGTGCGGGCAGACGTACACGTCGTCCAGCGTGATGGCCGCGCGCATCCGCCGGTGCATCTCGTCCAGGTCGGCGGGAAGCAGCAGGCCGTTCGCCAGCTCCGGCTGGTTGGTGAAGACGATGCAGAGAAATCCCGCCGCCCGCAGCCGCGCCACCTGGGCCGCCGCCTCGGGCACCAGCACAAAGTCGGCAACGCGCGTCGGAGCGTACGACTTGCCGTCCGCCCGCACAATCGCTTCGGCCAGCACGCCGTCACGATCAAGAAAGACGGCGCGCCACAACGCCGGCGAGTCGGTCTCCGGGCGGGCAGCCACGTGCCCGGTCTCGTCAGGTTCGGATGATTGAGTGTGCACAGCGGCGGATTATGCCGCATCGCCCGCCGGGACCAGGCTGTGCCGAGCCGGAGACGCGCGCCCAGGCCGCTCGACTGCCGTCGTCAGGGTCGCGCGGTCCGGAATGAGAGCGTCGGATGTTATGGATTCGCTACAGTGCGTGTGCCCGGCTCCAGGGCCGCCGGATGCGACACCGGAGGAGTAGCCACCCCATGCCCTCGCGAATCTCTCGACGGACCTACCTGCGCGCACTTGGGGCGGCCATTGCTGCCGGTGCCGCCAGCGCCTTTGCCGTGGGAACGGTGCCGATAGTTGCCAGCGCCGCCAGCAGCCGGCAGATCGCCAGCGCGTTCCTGCCGGTGACGGCGCGGGCCGCCTACGCTCAGGAGTCGCCCGCGACGCCCACGCCACCAGCTGACGGAGCGCCGCCCACAGCCCCGGCGCAGCCCGCCGAGGCCACGGCGCCACCCTCGCCTGAAACCGCCCCCGCACCTGCGCCATCCCCGGCCGCCGAGGCTGTCCCCCCACCGGCACCCGCCCCGGAGCGCCCGAACGTCTGGGCGGCGACTGCCACTAACGCCATTCCGGCCCAGGTGGCTGACTTGCCGCCGCGCGTGTATGTGCCCCACGAGATCGGCGGCGACATTGCCGTCATCGATCCCCTAACCATGCAGATCATCGACCGCTTCTGGGTCGGGCGCACGCCGCACCATGTCGCGCCGTCATACGACCTGTCAACGCTATACGTCAACGTCATGGACTCAAACTACTTGACGGTGATTGATCCGCGCACCGGCAGGCCGACCGGTACCCTGCCGGCGGCGGTCCCGTACAACCTCTACTTCACGCCAGACGGCTCCAAAGCGGTCGTGGCCGCTGAACGTTTCAACCGCCTGGACTTCCACGATCCCCGCACCTGGGAGGTGATCGCCCGCCTGCCGATTCCCGGCTCGGGCGTGGATCACATGGACTTCTCAGCAGACGGCTCGTACTTGCTGGTGAGCTGCGAGTTCGGCGGCCAAGTCGTGAAAGTGGGCACGAATCCGCCGGCGGTGTTGGGCGTCTACCGGGGCGGGCGGCTACCCATTGACGTGAAATTGAACCCCGAGGGCACGCACTTCTTTGTGGCGGACCAGGGGCGGAACGGCGTCATCGTCATCGAGCCGGACTCGATGACGGAGGCGGCTTTCATCCCGACTGGTCGCGGCGCGCACGGCATGGCGATCAGCCGCGACACGCGCGCCCTCTACGTGACGAATCGCCTGGCTGGCACGCTGTCAGTGATCGACTTTGCGGCCTGGGGCGTGGCGAAGACCTGGAACGTCGGCGGCAGTCCCGACATGGTGCAAGTGTCGCCGGACGGCCAGCAGATCTGGACCTCGGCGCGTAACCACGGCCATGTGATCGTGGTGGACTCGAACAACGGCGGCGTTATCGCGCGCATCCCGACGGGTGCCGCGCCGCACGGCCTGACCTACTTCCCGCAGCCCGGCCGGTTCAGCATCGGCCATAACGGCGTCTACCGCTAGGACAGCGTGTCTGAAGTTCCCCGACAGTTGGATTCTCCCTCCCCACCCCACCATGGAGCCTCTCGGCTACACCGTCTCTCCACGGCCCCCTGCCCCCCTCTCCCATGCGCGGGCGAGGGGGGAACCACTGTCCAGAGCCTCCCCTCGCCCACGCATGACGCGGGGAGGCGGCGTAGCCGAGGGGCCCGGCCGTTTGTGGGCGAGGGGCTCCGAAAACTACCGACGGACTTCGACCAACGTGTACTAGCGGTCCGGCGTCAGCAAGCGCGAAGGGGTTCCCCCTCGCCCGCCTGGGGGTGAGGGGGCAGGGCGCGACGGGCCGTTCCGACTACCAGTTGGTCACGCTGCCGTCGCGGCGCGTCACATGCTGGATCTCGTGGGGGCGGTACGGGTTCTTGCGAGCCGCGTCCCGGTCGAACTCGACGCCCAGGCCGGGGACGGTTGGCGGCAGCAAGTAGCCGTCCTCCCAGGTGATGTGCGTCGTCACCACGTCAGGCAACAGCGTCGCTGGCGCGACCGGCTGCTCCTGTATGCCTAGGTTGCCCGTCGCCAGGTTGACTTGTAAGCATGCCGCCGACGAGACCGGCCCGAGCGGATTGTGCGTCGCCAGTCGGATGTAATAGGCCTCGGCCCAGCCAGCGATCTTGCGGGTCTCCGAGATGCCGCCAGCGATACAGACATCCACTCGCACGTAGTCGGTCAACTGCTCCGCGATGACCTCGCGGAACTCCCACTTGTGGGCAAGCTGCTCGCCCACCGCAATCGGCACGTTCACGTGCTGACGCACATGTCGGAGGGTGTGCAATCCTTCGGCCCGGACCGGGTCTTCCATGAAGAAGGGGCGGTACTGCTCGACAGCCCGGCACAGTTCGATGGCCTCTGGCGGATCAAGCCGCTGGTGCATGTCGTGGATCAGCTCGACTTGATTGCCGAACTCATTCCGCAGCGCCTCGAAGTGGGCCAGCACCTTCGGCACGGCTTCGCGCGGCTCGAAGATGCTGCTCGGGAAGCTACTCATGCTCCAGCGCAGTGCCTTCCACCCCTCCTCGACCTTCGGGCGGGCGGCCTCGACCAGTTCCTCGGGCGTCTCGCCGCGAATGTGTCCGTAGCACAGCACCTTGTCCCGGGCGAGGCCACCGAGCAACTGGTAAACCGGGACACCGAGCGCCTTGCCTTTAATGTCCCACAGCGCGATGTCGATGGCGGCCATCGCCGACGTACTGATGTTGTTTGACGTAAAGAATGCGCCGCGCAGCATCTCCTGCCAGAGCCGCTCGATCTGGAACGGGTCGCGGCCGATCAGGAAGTCCTTGAAGTGCTCCACGACGCCCGCGATGCCAAGCTCGCGGCTGCTCAGGCCCGCTTCGCCGACCCCGTAGATGCCTTCGTCGGTGTCCACGACCACGAAGCAGAAATTCTTGTTCTGAAAGTTCTTGCGCTCGGCGGATTCGTTGGCCCCGCCCCAGACGATGAATGTCTCAATGTTGGTGATCTTCACGCGATATCCTCTCACGAGCGTGGTGGCTGAAGACTGGATGACTGTTCGCAGGTGGCCGGCGTCGTTGCACGGTCTCGGCGGCCACACGGTCCCACCACCGACGATTCACGGACGGTGAGACTGACTCGCAGAATGCGTTCACGATGGGCCGCAGGCCGCCCCTCAATCAGCCCGACCAGCGTCTCGGTGCCGATCTGGCCGATTTCGGCGCGCGGGTGGTCAACGGTGGTCAGCGATGGCCGCGTGTACTGCGACAATTCGGTGCCCCCGAACGCGGCAACGCCAAGGTCATTTGGAACGTCCACGCCGGCGTCATGGAGGCCGCGCAGGAAGCCGATGGCGATCAGGTCGTTCGCGACGAAGGCGGCCGTCACCCCGGGTGCCCTGGGGCGCCGCCAGTGCGCGCCAAGCGTGTGACCGGCTGCGAGCCGTGGCCCGTGCTGGGCCGGTACCAACATCGCTGGCTCGAACGGCAGGCCGGCATCGTCCAGGGCGCGGCGGTACCCACGGAAGCGGTCTGCCGATGCTGATACATCGCGGTCGTGCGGTGGCTCGGTTCGCAGGCAGATATCCGCGATGCGGCGGTGGCCCTGGTCGATGAGGTGTCGGGTTGCGAGGTACGCGCCCTCAGCATCATCGATGCGGACGGCTGGCACGCGCGTATCTGGCGAACGGTCGAAAAGGACGACGACCGGCACGCCGCTATGGGCCAGAGACGTCCGGGCCGCCTGCTTGCGGTCAAGTTCGGCTTCCACTGGCCGGCCGTCCTGGTCGTACAACGACCGCACGGTGGCGGCCAAGACCCCATCAACCTGACCACCGCGCAGTCGGTCGAGCAGGCGGCACTCGTGCTCCGGCGAGCGTGCTTCGAGCACATGCAGATCGAAGCCGCGTAGCTCGGCTGCGGACACGGCAGCCGTCGCCAGTTCGCCGTGGTGGGGAATGTCCACTTGCGTCACGATCAGCGCCAGGGTGCCGGTCCTGCGGCTGCGCAGGCTGCGCGCGGCGTGATTCGGGGTGTAGCCGAGGCTGCGGACGGCCTCAAGCACGGTCTGGCGGGTAGCATCGCTGATGCGGAGCGAGTTTGCCTGTCCGTTCACCACCAGCGACACGGTGGCAGTCGAGACATGCGCTGCGCGCGCAACGTCGGCAATCGTGACCGTTTTCGTTCGGTCTGTCGGCATCTTCACCCCGAGTCGCTCGTCGTTAAACGCTTTAGCAACGATGAGGATACCACCGCGCTACGGCAGGTGCCAGCGGCCCACGTGGTCAGCCGATGTTCCGGTTT
>JBBQBU010000057.1:0-17948 GCA_038318015.1 Chloroflexota bacterium
AGTAGGCCTGGCCCTCGGCGCCGGGTTGGGCTTTCTGACCGCGCTGCTGTTTGTCCAGGTTGATTTTACACGGCGGGGGCTGATGCCCCTTGCCGCCGCCACCAATGCCATCCCCATTATCGCCATCACCCCCATCGTCACGCGCTGGCTGGGTTTCGACCAGCCCACGCGCATCGTGGTGGTGGCCTTTATGACCTTTGCCCCCATGGTCGTCAGCGCCTATAAGGGCCTGACGGCGCTGGACAACGCCTCCCTCGACCTGATGCACAGCTATGCGGCCACGGGCTGGCAGATCTTCGTCAAGCTGCGCCTGCCGAGCAGCCTGCCCTACGTGTTCAGCGCGCTCCGGGTGGGGGCCACGGCGTCCATGATCGGCTCGGTGGTGGCCGAGTTCTTTAATTCGGCGGGGGGCATCGGCAAGCTGATTGCCAACAATATCCAAAGCAACGATTTCGCGCTGGCCTGGTGCGGCGTGGTGATCGTGACGCTGGTGGGGCTGCTGCTGTACCTGGCGATCAGCCTCATCGAGCGTGTGGCGGTGCCGTGGGAGGTTTGGCGGCGGCAACGCTAGCCCCTGGGGCGGGCGACCAGGCACCGGGTGCCTGCAAGCGATAGGATGGGCGCGATTAGTATGATGGGAGGAAAGAATATGCAAGTGCGAAAAGGGTGGATGCCCCTCTTGATGTTGCTGGTGCTGGCCGGGTCGCTGCTGGCCGGATGCGATACGGGCAGCAGCGCGACGGCGACAGCGGTCCCGGCGGCGAGCCAGCCAACGACCGCGCCGGCTGCGGACACCAGCCCGACGGCCGCCAGCGCCACCGGCGGCAACCCCGCCGCGATGGATCATGTGCGCCTGCAATTGAAGTGGCTGCACCAGGCACAGTTCGCGGGCTACTATGTGGCCGCCGACAAGGGCTATTACAAGGCGGTCAACCTGGATGTTGAATTGTTGCCGGGCGGGCCGGATGTGGTGCCTTCGCAAAAGGTGACAACCGGCGCCGCCGATATTGGTATTGACTGGGTCGGTAGCCTGCTCGCCAACCGCGATAAGGGCCAGCCATTGGTCGATATCGGCCAGTTCTTCCAGAGTAGCGGCCTGCTGTTGATCAGCAAGAAGAGCGCGAACATCAACAGCCCCAAGGATCTGAAGGGCAAGAAGGTCGGGGTCTGGACCGGCGGCAACGAGTTCGAGTTCCGCGCCCTCATGGACAAGTACAACTTCGACGATAGTATCGACAACAACAAGGATATGACCATCATCAAGCAGGGCTTCGAGATGGACACCTTCCTGAACGGCCAGTTGGACGCCGCCTCGGCCACGATCTACAACGAGTACCCGGTGGTGCTCGAAGCCGGAGTCAAGTCCGAAGACCTCAACGTCATCAACTACAACGACGAGGGCGTAGGCATGCTGGAAGACCACGTCTTTGTGACCGAAGATACCCTGAAGAACAAGCGCGACATCCTGATCCGCTTCCTGGCCGCCTCGCAGAAGGGGTGGGTCGATGCGGTCAAGAACCAGGCGGCTGCCGTGGACGCGGTGATGACGCGCGCCGATCCGTCCGTGACCAAGCGGGACCATCAGGTGACCATGATGCAGGAAGTCGCCAAGCTGGTCATGCCCGCTGGCCTGGATGCCGCCAAGGTCGGCTTCATCGACCCGGCCAAGTTCCAGACCACGTCGGATATCGCTCTCAAGTTCAAGGTTATCAGCAAGCCCGCCGCCAACGCCTACACCAACGACCTGATGGACGCGGCGGTTAAGCTGAATCCCGCGAACCAGTAGGACGTACTGCGTACTGCGTATTGCGTATCGCTATATTGCTGCACGGGATCTTCCCGCAGAAAGCTTTACGCAATATGCAGTGCGCAGTACGATTCTCAGGAGATCACAGCGCGTGCCTGTTCCCGATCCGCTCCCCGTCACGCAGGATAGCGGCGCCCCCGACATCGTCTGGCGACCCACGCCCGAGGTGATCGCCCACAGCCGCCTGCGCCGCTTCATGGACCGCCACGGCGTCGGCAGCCTGGACGCGTTGCACCGCCGCTCCACCGACGATCAGGACTGGTTCTGGCGCGCCGTCTCCGACGACATCGATCTTGAATGGTACGAGCCGTTCGAGCAGGTGGTGGACACCTCGCGGGGCATCGCGTGGGCAACGTGGTGGACCGGGGGACGGTTCAACTATGTCCACAATGCACTGGACAAGCACGTCCTGACCGACCGCCGCAACAAGTTGGCGATCATCTGGGAAGGTGAGGACGGCGAGAAGCGGACGTTCACCTACTGGGAACTGTGGGTCGAGGTGAACAGGCTGGCCCACGGCCTTCGGAAACTCGGCGTGGGCAAGGGCGACCGCGTCGGCATCTACCTGCCGATGATCCCCGAGGCGTGCATCGCGACACTGGCCTGTTCGAAGGTCGGGGCCATCTTCACGCCGATCTTCTCCGGTTACGCGGCGCCGGCCATCGCCGCCCGCCTGAACGACTCCGAAGCGAAGCTACTCATCACCGCAGATGGCTTCTACCGGCGGGGCCGCATCGTGCCGATGAAGGAGATTGCCGACGAGGCCGTGCTGCAATCGCCATCCATCGAGCATGTACTCGTGTACCGGCGCATCGGGCGGGCGGTGCCGTGGGTCGAGAGCGGCAACCACTGGTGGCACGAACTCCTCGAAGACTCCGAACGCACCTACGAGACCGTCCGCACCGGCCCCGAAGACCCCTTCATGCTGATCTACACCTCAGGCACGACGGGCAGGCCGAAGGGTGCCATCCACGTGCACGGCGGTTTCCCGATCAAGGCGACGCAGGACATGGCCCACTGCTTCGACGTGGGCGAGCAGGACATCATCTTCTGGTTTACGGATATGGGCTGGATGATGGGGCCGTGGCTGTTCGAGGGCGCGCTGATGCTCGGGGCGACGGCGCTTTGCTACGAGGGCAGCCCGGACTACCCGCAGCCCGACCGCGTCTGGCAACTGGTCGAGAAGTACGGCGTGACGGTCCTCGGCATCGCGCCGACGGCCATCCGCGCGTTGATGCCGCTGGGCACCGACTGGGTGACGAAGCACGACCTGTCAAGCTTGCGCGTCCTGGGCGGCACCGGCGAGCCGTGGAACCCGGACCCGTGGCGCTGGTACTTCGAGCACGTCGGGGGCGGGCGCTGCCCGATCATCAACTACAGCGGCGGGACGGAGATCGCTGGCGGCATCGTCGGCTGCAACACCATGCACCCGCTCAAGCCGTGCTCATTTGCCGGCCCGATCCCCGGCATGGCCGCCGATGTGATCGACGAGCAGGGGGCGTCGGTGCGCGGTGCCGTGGGCGAACTGGTCATTCGCAAGCCGTGGCCGGGCATGACGCGCGGCTTCTGGCGCGACCCGGCCCGCTATGAAGAGACGTACTGGTCGCGCATTCCGGATGTCTGGGTGCACGGTGACTGGGCCACGGTGGACGACGACGGCTTCTGGTTCATCCAGGGGCGGTCTGACGACACGCTGAACATCGCAGGCAAGCGGCTCGGGCCGGCCGAGGTTGAGTCGGCAGCGGTGGGCGACCCGGCCGTCATGGAGGCGGCAGCCATCGGCGTACCACACCCTGTCAAAGGCGAGGTGGTGGTGGTCTTCGTGGTCTTGAAGCCGAACGAGCAGCCGGCCGACACGCTGCGCGAGCGCATCAAAGACGTGGTGGCCGCCGAGCTTGGCCGCCCGCTCCGCCCCGACGATGTCCGCTTCGTCAGAGACCTGCCGCGCACCCGAAACGCCAAGATCATGCGACGGGTGATCCGCGCGAAGCACCTCGGCGCGACGGAGTTGGGCGACCTGTCTGGCCTGGAGAACCCGTCGGCCATTGAGGAGATTGGGCGCGCCCGGTAGCCTGGGGCAGCTCCGTGACCTGCGCAACGTCGATGCTACCTGTACGATGGACTCACGAAGTTCTCGATAGTCGGTGACGGACCGACGGTGGCAAGTCCTTGTGACATGGGAGCGCACCCTGCAAGTGGAATGGCGATCCCGTGCGTTTCTGGATGACCACTTTCGGCGACATGGCGAGGAAGTGGGAGCCTACACACGAGAACGGTATAGTCAGTGAGCGTAGGAGACAATTCGTGATGGCGTTCGCTTCACGTTCCGTCAGACCTCGCGGCTGCGGATCGGCTACGCCGACGTCCGAAGTCACCGGCACGCCATCTTGACCGACGACGAGGCCACGATTCTCTCGCTCTCACGGAGGAGCGTGAACCACGTCCGGACTCTTCCTGACTCGACGTACAGGGGATGATTTGGAGGCGTCGATGATCGCCAAGCCAGCGACAATGCCAGACCGCTTCGGACGCTCCGTCGAAGCCATCCAGGCCCTGATGACCGACCTGGGAATGGGCCAGCACGCCCTGTTTGACGAGGTTGGCGAGGGAACCCTGTTCCCAGACAGTACCGAGGCGATGTCGGGGCACGTGAGCGACGAATCCGGCCGCATTTTTATGTTCTGGACCGACTGGGACGCGGCGCGCGGTCGGCCGGTCTTCACTACATGGCAGCAGGTCGAGCCAGCCTCGTCGCTATCAGACTCCAGCGAGTATCGCGAGGCCAGGGCGGCGGTCGGCCTCGCCTGAATCTCAAACGCCATCCTTACGAAGCCTGGGGATCAGGCTTCAACGGCAACACCCATTGTGAGGCCAGGGGCAGGGCAGGTTCACGGCGGCTCGGCCGCACCGAGCCACCGTGAACGATGTGCCTATGCCGTGCCCGTGTTGTAGACGACATCGTCGACGGTGAACGCCGCCCACGGCTCGCCCTGTTCTTGCCAGATAACCGTTCCCGTCATGGCGATCTTCTGACCGCTGACCGGTGCCCAGTTGCCGGCCTCGCACAACCAGAGCTTTTTGCCGGAGTTGGTGCTGTGGTAACGCATCACTTCGAGTAGGCGGAGCCAGCCAATGTCCGGGTCGAATCTCACGACGAACGACTCAGTACCAGCGCCGGACGGCACATGGAGCAGCGCCGTCGCGTCGTCCACGGGCGACCAGCGCACGCGCGAGTCCGTCACCAACACGGACGGCAGCCACATCGCCGTTTCGGCCCACAGCCGAAGCGTTGAAGCCTGGTCGAGAGGCGGATCCGACGATTGCTCGCCGAACGGCGTCTTCATGTGCCCGCGGCCTTCCACGAGTGACTCTGCCGCTCTCATGACTGGGACGCCAAATATCACAACTTCAATGAGGCTCTGGAATCCAGACCCGGCCTCGTGGACGAAGCGGAAGCGCATCGGCCAGCGTAGGCCGAACAACCGCAGCCAGCCACGCCCGACGATCACTGCCGCGGTGACGACGGGCACGCTGCTGCCGAACGCCTGCCGGTAGAAGCGGTCCACGGGGGCAGGCAAGCCTGGCGGCAACGGCACGGCGTTCACACCACGGCCGGCGGGCACTCCGGCCGTCAACGCTGCCAGCCGCACGCGCAGCCCCAGCCAGCCCAGGCCGAGCAGCGCGCCAAGCCAGAGCAGCGCAGCCGGCATACGCCGCATGACCGCCTTCTGTGCCGATGCAAAAGTCGGGCACCCCCTGAGCAATGGGCAGTTACGCAGCCGGATCATCGCGATGCCTCCAAGAACAGAAGGCCGTCGCGCGTGACAGTCATCTGTACTCCCGCTAGTGGGTCACGTCGTATTTGATTGGGGATGCGTCAATCTGGTCGGATCCTCAACTATATGGAGCGTGACCCACTAGTGGGTCACGTCGTATTTGATTGGGGATGCGTCAATCTGGTCGGATCCTCAACTATATGGAGCGTGACCCACTAGTGGCGTGATAGTGACGTGGGGCTCACAGCGAGCCCCACGTCGCTTGGTCGCCTGCTGGTCCAACGGGCAGCAGGCGAGGAGCTATGGTCCTGAGAAAGTAGCGATGGCAAAGATCCTGGTCGCCGACGACGCCGTAATGTTGCGGGTCCTCGTCAGTCGATCGTTAGTGGGGCATGAAATCGTTCAGGCCAGCGATGGCGACGAGGCGCTGGTTCTGGCGCGCGAACATCGCCCGGAGGTGGTCATCCTCGACTGGATGATGCCGGGGCTCAGCGGCATCGAGGTCTGCGAGGCGATCCGGGCCGACCCAGACCTCGCAGCGACCAGATTGATTCTGATGAGTGCGCGGGGCGATTATGACTCTCAGAGACGGGCAATTGCTGCCGGAGTCGATGGCTTCGTCGCCAAGCCGGTCATGCCGCGGCAGATCGCGGACATGGTCGAGGCCATTCTCGCGACGCCCGGCAGAGCATCGGTGGCCCGGTAGGCGAGACAAGCAGCGCGTCGAAGCGGCAGCGGAAAGGTTGACAGGTACGATGCATGACCAGACCCAGGTCTTGATCGAGCGCCTCGCGCAGGAGACTCGCCAATGCAAGCTGCTCACCTTTCGTCTTATCCAGCTCCAGCACACCTATGCGCAACTCCAGGATGGTATGGATCGGCTGCTCACTCTTGGGCAGGCGGGGGATGAGCGACGCCGGGTTCCCAGCAAACAAACTGCTGCTGTCCCTGACCCACAGCCTGCTGGCACGCCAGCCGCGCCTGCCTGAGCGGGAGTGACCATGTCTGGCAAGCGCGCAGCGTACGACGATGGCATCCAGCCGCTACCAGCGCCGCCGTTGGCCTGGGCTGGCTTCCGCGATGCATCGCACGTGGCCTATGCGCTCGATCGGGACCTACGCTTCCGCTGTGCCAACGGTGCCTGGGATGCCTTCGCGGTCGCCAACGGGGCTGACGACACCCAGGTCAGTGTTCGCCTGGTCGGGCGGCCGTTCCTCGACGGTCTGTGCGAGCCCGAGCGCACGTATTGGAAGACTATCCTTGAGGAGCTGCTTGCTGGCCGTCAAGATCAGCACGCCGAGGAGATCCCCTGCGACAACCCGCACAGCATCCGCCGGATCGTGGTGACCGCCTCGCCAACCCGTGATGAGCAGGGCGTGATCGACGGGGTGCTGTTCGTGAACTATGACGTGACCACAGCGTTTGAGAAGGCCGAGGCCGAGGCACGCCTGGGTGGCGCACTCCTGATGGCACGAACGGCGGCGCACTTGCTCAACAACCAGCTGGCGATGACGGTCGGGTATGCCGATTTGCTGGCGAGCGACGAGCGGCTGCCCGCCGATGCGCGAGCAGCTGCGCGCGAAGCACTCCACGGAGCCGAGTCGGCTGCGGCGACGATCACCCGGCTGGGCCGGATCCTCGACCTCCCAACCGAGGATCGCGGGGCACCTGGGAGGCCGATCATTGCCCTCCAACAGTCCGAGGAGTAGCGGCTGTGGTTGCACAACCTGAATCGATGGAGGGTGACCACACTCTCGACCAGTGCACAGGGCGCTGGCATTACTCGATGAAGCCGTCGAGGTTCGTCCGCGTTCACGGCGGAATCTCCTCGCGGACCGGGTACACCATTTGGTGGCGGTACGGATACTGCGGTCGTTATGGGCAGTATGGCGGCACTTGTCACCATCTTACGCGACCGCAGCCGGGCCGAGAAGCCTCTGCTCGTCGTTTCCCAAACGCTGACACGATCCCGAGGATTCGCCAAGTCAGGGCGAAGATATATGTGGCAGGCGGACGTGTGGACAGAGAACTTGAGACACTGCTTGATCGATACGTTGCAGCGCAACTCGCGGGAGACTCGCGCGAGGCGCTCCGCGTCGTCTTGGATGACGGCGTCGAGGCCGGAATCGCCATCCCGACGCTGTATCTTGATGTGCTTACAGCCGCCCAGCACCGCATCGGTGCCCTCTGGCAGACGAATCACATCAGTGTCGCTCATGAGCATGTAGCGACCGGCATTTCCCAGCTTGTCCTGGCGCACCTCTACCCGCTCCTCCCCCGCGCGCCCCTTGTCGGACGGCGGGTGCTGGTTTCGTGTATCGACAGTGAGCTTCACGAGCTAGGCGGGCGAATGGTCGCTGACTTCTTCGAGATGGCCGGTTTCACCACCCGGTTTCTCGGCTCAAGCCTCCCGACGAATGACCTGATAGCAATGGTCCGCGAAGATCAACCGGATCTCCTGGTGCTGTCAGTCACGATGAGCCCGCATCTACGGGGCCTCAGCAAGGCCGCGCTCCGCCTGCGTGATGCCGTCGGTGATCGCCTGGCACTTGCCGTTGGTGGTCAGGCCTTCGAGTGGGACCCATCGGCGATCCCTGCCGTCGGTGCCGAGGTCTACGGGCGCGATGCAACCGAGTCGGTCAGTGAGGCCCGTCAGCTCCTGCTGACGGACATGCCCTGATGCGTCCTCAACACCAACGTCAGTCCGACGACCCACTACGTCTCTCTGTTCCAACCGATCCAGCCGCTGCGCTGGCCTCCAGGATCACCGACCTGAGTCATGAGTTCGCGCTCATTTGCGACCTTGCCGGGACGGTGACCTGGGTCGATGATCGGGTCGCGCGAATGCTCCAGGTCGAGGCTGGGACATCGCTCCGCTCACTGGCCGTCGGCTTGAACGAAGAGAAGCTTGACCGCTTCCTGGCCGAGGCACAGGTACGGCGTATTGACGGCTGGGAACTGGTGCTGCTGTCAAACGGCACGCCGAGCCTCTTCTCCGCCACCGGCGCGCCGTTTGAAGGCGGTGTCCTGGTCGCCGCCATGCAGGTGCCCAACCTCTACCAGGCCGCCTTCGAGCAGTTCGGTGAGATGATGAATCGGCTTGCAACGGTCCAGCGCGAGGCCGTGCGCCACGAGCAGGAACTCGCGCTGGCGCACCGCGAACTGATCAAGAAGTCGGCCGAGTTAGAGCGCCTGAACCAACTCGTCGCCGAGACTGCGCGCATTGACGCCTTGACCGGTCTCGGCAACCGTCGTCGGCTCGATGAAGACCTGGCAACACTCGACGGCCGTGCCAAACGGTACGGCCACCGGTATAGCGTCGCGCTCTGCGACATCGACCATTTCAAGTTGTACAACGACCGGTATGGGCATCTCGCGGGCGACGAGGCCCTGCGTGCTGTCGGGCAGGCGCTGGCGGCTCACGCCCGGAGTGGCGATGGAGTCTATCGGTACGGCGGCGAGGAGTTCTTGCTCGTGTTCCCGGAGCAAACCGATGTGGGGGCACTGCGCGCCACCGAGGGCAGCCGGCGTGCGGTCTACGCACTCCAGATCCCCCACGCCAGCCATCCCGGTGTTGGCGTCGTCACCATGAGCGCGGGCGTCGCCACATTCCGTCCCGGTGATGATGGCGGGTATGAGCCGGTGCTCGCGCGGGCCGACGCCGCGCTGTATCTGGCGAAGGCACGCGGTCGGAACCGGGTGGAAAGAGAGGAGGCCGTCAATGACCTCAATGGATGAGCGGCGGGATGCGCGCACTGGTCCGCCGCTCGACGTGCTGGCTCTCGTCGGTCACGATCTGCTGCTGGTGTGTGACGCTGACGGCCTGATCTCCTGGGCGAACGAGTCGGCCGAACGCACCCTGGCGGCACATCGGTTCCGCCCCTTCAGTGAACTGGTCCCACCGTACGCGGTGTCAAAGGCCATGCGTTTCTTGACCGAAGCACGCCAGCACCAGACTGACATGTGGGAGATGATCTTCGCGTCTGATGACGATCTCCTCATCCTGGCGCTCTACGGGGCTCCCTATGACGGCGGTGCCGTTGTCGCGGCGACCCGGTTGCCGCAGGGCTACCTCGCGATGCATCAGCAGCTGTCCACAGCCCTGAACGAGACGGCGACGCTCCACCGTGAGGCGGTGCGTCGCAGCCACGAACTTGCCGCGACCTACGCCCACTTGCAAGAGGCGAACAAACATCTGGCGGAGCAAGCACGACTCGAAGGCGTCATATTGGCGGCACGCGAGCTCGCACACGTGCTGAACAATGACCTCACCGTGCCGGTTGGCCTTGTCGACGTGCTTCTGGAGGAAACGGACCTCCCGCTACGAGTAGCGACCCCACTGCAGGCCATTGCCGAAGGATTGGAGTCCGCGCTACAGCACATCGACCAATTCCGGCAGGTTTTGCGCGTGTCCATCAAGGAGACCCCAGTGGGACCGGCGCTTGACCTCGAACGCTCCACCCAGCACGATGTACGTCCCGCCTGAGTCAGACGAAGGCACGGTTGTTATACGGTTGTTATTAGAAGGCACGGTTGTTGTACGATCAAGCCTACTGATGGCCAGGTCTGCTGAGGCTGCATCAGCGACGAATCTTCAGACGCACTGGTGTGGTGTCCTTGCTACCTCTCCTCCAAATCCACCACCTGAAGTGGACTGTGGCCGCCCCCCACCTGGCCCTGATCGGTGCGCTCTTCCCGCTGAGCAGCGGCCTAATCATCACGACCACCACCCAGGATGTCCGTTCATGACGACCTCACAGGGCGTCATCCAACCGAGTGACTGGATGGGCGAACTGCGACGCAATGAACTGTTCGTGGCCTCGCATGAAGCGATGCTGGTCGTCGATCTGCTGACCGGTCGGGTCTCGCTCGCAAATGCTGCAGCCGAGCACCTGTTCGGGTACCAGCCGGGGGCACTTGACGGCCAGGAGTTCATGCTCCTGGTGGCGGCATCGCACCGACCATCCCTCACCGATCATTTTGAGGAAGTCCGGCGAAGCGGGGTTTCCAGCTTTTTCGACACGCGCCACCCGGTTCACCTGTCTGGTCTGCGCGCAGATGGGCTCCCAGTCGAATTCGAGTACAGCGCGCGCCGGCGCGACATTGACGGTCACCCGTACACACTCTTTACCGTGCGAGATCTGACCGGGCTTCTCCTGGGCGAGGAGCGGCTGACGCTCCAGACTCAGGTCATCGAAGCCGTTGCCAGCAACGCGCCATTGTCCGAGACGTTGCGCCTTCTGGCGACCAGCGTCGATGCGCGTCTGACCCGCGCCGGGTGCTGCTCGGTCTTCGTCACTGATCCCCGTCGCCTGGCGCTTCGGCTCGAGGCCGGGCCAGGTCTCCCAGCAGGCTACGGGCAGTTTCTCGCGGGGATCGAGATCCCGATTGCTGCAACCCCTTCATGGTATGGCCGTACGGCGTTCCGCAAGGTGCGCAGCGTGGTCACCTCGATTGAGTCGGACCCGCTCATCGGTGACCTCCGTGAAGCGGCCCTTGCTCACGATCTCCGCGCCTGCTGGGCGACGCCGATCATTGCGGCTGACGGGCTTGTGCTCGGGGTGCTCGCTGTTCACCATCTAACCATCGGTCCGCCGTCGGCGGCTGATGTTGCGTTGGTGGACGCCGTGGTCCCCATGGCAGCCTTCGCGATACGCACCCAGCGAGCAGTTGACGCGCTGCAGACATCCAGTCGCTTCGTGGAAACAGTGTTGGACTTTGCGCCAACGCCGTTCTCTGTCATCGATGCCAATGGTCGGTTGTTGCTTGCGAATCGATCCTGGGAAGAAGCATTCGGACCGAGCAGAGCTGACGCCATCGGACGGACTCTCGAGGAGTTATTCCCGCCCGATCTGGTGACAACGATCCGTTCCACCCTTGATCAGGTGCTTGCCGATGGTGCAACGCACAGGTTTGAGTACGCGCGCGCCGATCCGGCTCCGCCGCATGCTGAGCGCTACTTCCAGGGTGTCCGGCTCCCCATCGAACTACCCTTCGTCGGTCGGGCCGTTGTGAGCATCACGACGGACGTTACCGAACTCCACACGGCGGAGGCGCGTTTCCAGCGGCTGTTGCGGAGCACCCCGAATCCGATCTACGTCTGGCAGTACCAGGACGACGACTTCATCTTCCTCACCACGAACGAAGCCGGCGAGCGCGTCACGCAGGGGCGCGTTACCGCCTTGATTGGTCGAAGCGCGCGCGAGTATTACCTGACCCGCCCTGACATTATCGCGGATCTCCATGCCTGCTACGCGCAGCGCGCCAACATCCATCGGCAGATGACGTACCAGTTCCTGACAGCAGATGACCGAAGGAAATTCGAGTTAGACGTGACCTATGTGTACGTTGAGCCAAACCTGGTCATGGTGCACACTCGTGACATCACCGAGCAGAAGGCGGCCGAACGCCAGCGTGATGTGCTGCTGCGCACAGAGAAACTGCGCGTCCTCGGCCAACTGGCCGGTGGTGTCGCCCACGATCTCAACCAGTCGCTCACCCTGATCGCCGGCCATGCCGACCTGGCCCTCGACCTCGCCCATGCATCCGGCCCTGACCTCAGACAGTCGCTCGAGGCGATTGTCCGCGCCGTGATGGACAGCGCGGACAGCGTCACGCGCCTCCTGATGTTCGCGCGCACACGGTCCGAGAAGCCGCCCCAGCGGGTGTCCGTCGGCGATCTCCTCCGCGACGTGGCGGTGCTGACCGCGCCACGCTGGCGCGACACAGCCCAGCGCGAGGGCCGGATCATCGACATGATGGTCCAGATCGATGATCCGGCCCTTGCAGTCTGGGCGCAGCCTGAGGCGCTGCGTGAGACACTCACCAACCTGGTGTTCAACGCCATCGACGCCCTGCCCGACGGTGGATCGATCCGCCTGGAGGCCCGACACGAGGCGGAGAAGTTGGAGATCACCGTCACCGACGATGGTGTCGGCATGCCAGAAGAGGTTCGTGCCCAGGTGTTCGAGCCGTTCTTCACCACCAAGGGCGAACGCGGGACCGGGCTGGGTCTGGCGATGGTCTTCGGCATCATCGACCAGCACCGCGGCACGATCACCGTCGAGTCAGCCCCCGGTGTAGGAACGACGTTCCGGATCTCCCTACCGCTGAGCGAAGCAACGGCGAGCGTCCCCGCACCGCCGGAGGCCCGGGCGGGTTTGCCGACTCCGCGGCGGATCCTGGCGGTTGACGACCAGCCCTCGGTCCTCACGCTCCTCGCTCAGATCCTGCGAACCAATGGCCACACAGTGGTCACCGCCGCGAGTGGCGAGGATGCCCTGATCGCACTCGGACGTGAACGATTCGATCTGGTCATCTCCGACCTGGGCCTCGGGGCCGGGATGACCGGCTGGGGCATCGCCGCCCACGTCCGCTGGGCATATCCCACAACGGTGTTCATCCTGGCCAGCGGCTGGGGTGCCGACATCGATCCTGATGAGGCCCGCGCTCGGGGGGTCCACGGCGTCCTCGCGAAGCCGTACCGCCCCAGGACGCTGCACGCGGCAATCGACCGATTGCTCCTCCCCACATCAGCCCCGGCTCCCGACGAGCAAAACCGCGAAGATATCAGGATCTGACGGGGGGCAGACGGTTGGCTTCGGGCTGGTTGCCACCAAACCAATGATGGTAGTCGGTCTCATGCCCAGAGCCTGAACTGCCTCGCCTCAATCATCCCCGCCGAACTGGCCTGTGATGTCGTCGGGTGCGCTGCCCAGATGTCCAACGGCGTCGGGAGTGTGGCTGGCAGCGCCGGTCCGGATGCCGATGTTACTGTTAGGGGCCTCCTTCCATCGCTCTTGAAGCCATGTCTGGTCGAGGCTGGCATCCTTGAGGCCGTGCCTTGTGCGCGGATGCTTTCCGGGGTTGCATTTGCCCCCGTCCCGGCAGTCGCAGTGGTCGGCCGTGATGCCGTAGAGCGGGAGGACGTGCCACCGCAGCTTCTTGGCGTAAGTCAGCGCCGAGAAATAACAGTCTCTGCTTTTGCCTTGTTGCATAGGAAGTCAGTGTGCCTTTTTATGAGACGCTTATTTCTCGACGAATCCTAACATCGCGCCGACAGGACGAGAGGGGCAGTCAGAGGTGCGGGGCTTTCTCCGTCCCGCGCGCCGATGGTCCCGTTGGGACGGCCCAGATCGTGGGGGCTACGAACGGCCATCCACCTCTCCGCAGATCCCGCAGGCGGTGGCGACGCCAGGCACCGTACTAATTTCAGTCATCGACTACTTGGGGCCGTGCAAGCCCTACGAGTCAGCGTGCTGCACGTCGCTCACACCCACGCCTGGACCCTCGGCGCCGGTGCGAGATCGCAGTGGGGCAGCCCCGAGCCCCAAGGAGATCAGCGGTCGAACATCGCTCGGAAGCTGCGCCAGACGGCCGACCTCGCTGGCCGTCAGTCCTGTCTCGCGGCAAAGCATCCGCACCTTGCTATCAAGCACGTTATCGACGCGAAACGTTAGCCATCGCCGGGGCCGACTCATCTTTGGCATCTCTGTCGGTCTCTGAGGCTTCCATCATACTACCAAGTTATTCGTAGTGGTATCTAACGGGACTTCCACACGAGACGGCCCCCGCTGCGCAGGCCCACCAGTGTGTTTTCATCCCCGCCACGCTGTCAATAGCCGGGTCATGTGGACCAGTCGTTGTCGGGTGGTGTGTACCACCCAGAGTCACCTTGGTGTAGACCACGAAACGAACCCGGGGCCGGTCATGATGAGATGACCGGCCGGGCGGGTGACGATGGTCAAGACGAGGTCAGCGGGTCACCTCCTGGACGAGGATCTCGGCGACGAGGACGAGGTCGTCGCAGTGCGGGCACGGACCGCCGAGGCCAAGCGTGCGATGTACGCCTATCTCCTCGGGCACGTCACACCGCGCACCCTCGCACCGGGGAAACATGTGGTCGGGCTGGCCTGGAGCACGGTGGGTCAGGCGCTGACGCAACTGGCGCTCACGCTCGATCCTGCCCCGGACCCAGAGCACTCTGGGTTGCCGGGTGTAGTGGATACGTCTGCCCAGGCCCGTTGCTCCAGCCGCCCGACGACGATCGGGTCGAAGCCCGTCAGGGGAAAGCGGCTGGGCCGGGTCACCGGGGCCGTCGCCGCGCTGTACGCCAGTGCCAGCGCCAGCAGCACCCCGCCGATGCCGGCCGCCGTCACCCCGAACCGACGCGCCCGACGCCGGCCCGGCCTCGGTGCCGGCGTGCGTGCCTGCACGTCCTGTGCGCCCGTCGCCATCGCGCCCCCCTCGCCACGCCCTGCAGCGGCGGTACGTACCACGCCCGCTCTCCTGGTCGCGTTGCCCGTTCAGGATACGCCCGGACGGGGCCGGCGGATCAGCAACCGGCGGAACAGTGACCGAGTTGCCGGGCTGACAAGGCCACGCCGCGTCAGCCAGCCGCGCGCAGCCGGCGAGACGCTGCACAGGCCGCCCAATGTCGCGGCCAGTAGCGTCAGCCCAGGGTTACAGGCCGAGCCAGCCCTGCCGCACCACGCCGTCACAGTAGGCGAATCGCTCCGCCATCCAGGCACGGCTGGCGAGCGTCGGGTCACGCCGCACCTTCTCCGCGCCGTCCAGCGTGCGCAGGCTTGACCGGGGCAGGGTGTCCGCGCCCGGCGGCAGCAACTTCAGCAGTTCGTGCGCCCAGCCGGCGAACCGCGCGGCTCGCTCGCGCGTCTCCTTCGGCACGAACCAGCGCCCCGCCTGCCAGGATCGCTGCTCATGGAGGTGGTGCGCCAGCAGGCCGGCACACAGGATCTGCGTCGGGCCGTCGCCCAGGTAGCCGGCTGGCGCGTCTGGCTGGCTGATGGCGAAGACCGGCCCCAGCGTCGGGCCGGGGCGATCCGTCCGGGTGTACGCGGTCTCGACGATGCGCCAGGGGCTGCCGCCGGGGGCGCGCGCCTGCACCAGCACGGGAGACCGGCCCGACGTCAGGACTGACGCGGCGGCGTGCGGGCCGGACGATTCGCTCGCGCCATTGATCCCCGCAAGGCCTGCCGGCGTCGCCACGGGTACCAGTTCCCGCCCGTGAACCGGCAGCGGGAAGCCTCTCAGGTCGAGCCACAGGTGCGCCTCGGCCAGGGTGCGGGCCGGCAGCGGCGCGGTGCCGGGGCGCGGGTCTACGCCGCGCACCACCGCCGGCCCGAAGTCTGGCCCCAGCGAGAAGACGTGGATCTCGTCGTCACCCAGGCCGACCTGCGACCCGAGGTTCACCATCACGCCGTCGTAGTCGGTGCGGCCGGCCAGTCGCCGGGCCAGCGTCTGGCCGTCCAGGGCCATCAGCAGGCCGTCGTCGGCCTCGGCGCGGTCCGGGTGGGTGTAGACACGCACAACCTCGGAACTGCTCCAGGTGTACGGCTCCGTGCCAGCGGCAGCCGGCACGTACCAGCGGGCCGCCAACAGCGCCGACAACTGGCCCGGCCCCGGCCGCACCAGGATCTCTTCAAGGTCGAGCGAGGCGGCAACCTGTCCCAGCAACGGCCAGTCGTCGCGTAGCTGGCCCACGCTGTCGCCGGTCGGCAGCACGAACACGACGCCATCAGCGCCAGCCGGCATCGCCCGTGCCAGCGCCCGGCCGCCGACCTCGCGGACGGACGGGCCGCTGGCGGTGACCGCTACGGAGGCTTCGGGCGGCGTTGCGAACGCCTGAGCTACCCGCGGCGTACCCGCACGCCCCCCCTTCCAGATGCGCGGCGACTGCCCGGCCGCCAGCGGTCGCCCGAATGGCAGCCGCGCCTCGTCGTCGTCGGTCGCCCCCAGCACGGCGCGGCCCTGGGCATCCACCGGCAAGTACCAGCGTGGGTGCTCGACAATCTGGCGGGAGAGGCTGCGCGGATCGACGTGCGGCCCGCTCGCTTCGAAGAGACGCTGAATCGCGGGGTTGAGGAGCGGCGCGTCAGGACCGGCGGCGCGAGCGCCGGTTGTGGTCGGCCGGATCGTCGTGCCGGTGTCGACGAACAGTTGGCCTGCGGCGTCGAGGGCGCGGCTGCCCCACGAGTTACCGGAAGACGCGCTGCCGGCGCTGCTGTCGTCCGCTCTCGACGCGTCGCCGTCGCCTGCGCCAGAGCCATCGTCGTCTTCGCCCACGCTGCCCCCTGTGCCACCCCTGCGCGCTGCCTCGTCGCCTGCTCACGGTACTACCGGCTGGCCGCCGATATCAAGGGAACCGATCCGAGCCATCTGTTAAGATGGCAGGGTACGGTACAGCACTGCACCGTGGTAGCACGGCGGTGCCAGGCCGGCAGGAAGGAGGCGAGTGATGCGGTGGCGATCCCTATCTGCCCTGACGCTCGTCGTCCTCGGTCTGCTGCTGGCGGCTCCGCTGACGACCGGCGACAAGGGACTCTGGCTCTCGCTGCACGGCTCCTCCGCGTCGCTGCTCCAGGGGATGCCCGGCGCGCCCACCCCTGAGCACTCGACGCTGCTGCCTGACCGCCCCGCGCGGATGGTCGCAGCAGGGCGCCTCGAACGGCCAGACCCCGCCCGTAGCCTGAGCGCACCGGCCGCCGGGTGGCTGCTCGGCCCTGGCGAGGGGTGGCAGAGCGACGGCTCTGCGCCGGTGCCCGCGCCGCACCTACTCCTGGCCGCCAGGCCAGACCCGCGCGCCCCGCCTGTCTGAATCGGCGGATCGGCGGCCCGCTCGTTCGCGTCACGCGGCAGCAAGGCCGCTTCAGTCGCCCCTGCCCGTGATGGGTGCAGGCTGACGCGGCGCTCCCGACGTGCCGCGCCGGCCTGATCGCTCGGCTCCCGACGTCGAGTTTCACGACCACCTGTTCAGGGCCGTGGCGTCGCCGGCACCGTCGTTGACTCCCGTGTGGGTTGACGGCGGGACCCGCCTGATCCGCGCGGTCGGCATGCACGCGAGTCGCCCGCCAGGGTGCGCCCGGCCGAGCGGCTCGTGTGCGGACCGGCCGTTCCGAACCGGACGCCAGCTTGTTGACGGCTCACCGCCGACTGCGCCGCGGCGCCCGGCGCTCCCCGAAGCAGGCCGAAAGGGGGCCAGACGATGCGTGCCAGCTTTCCAGAAGTGCTCCACGTGAAACCATGCCCAGACGGCCATCCTGACCACCGTCTGGTGCAGGTAGACGGCGCTGTGACCGCCGAACTTGCCTTACCGCGCGGCGCGCTCTTGCACCTAGACCGCCGCCGCGCGCCCCGCAACGGCGACGTGGTGCTGGCGGAGGTGGTGGTGCAGCAACGCCGCACCCAGACGGTTCGGCGCTTCACCCAGGCCGAGAACGTGGTCAGCCTGGCGCGCATCGCCAGCCCGGACGGGCGGCCCGCTGCACGCACCAGCCTGATCCGCCCCCGCTATGAAGTCGGCATTCTCGGTGTCGTGGACGGCCATATCGTCCCGCTTGACCAGT
>JBBQBU010000058.1:0-17886 GCA_038318015.1 Chloroflexota bacterium
GACTCGTGCTTACACCCGGCGGCGGGCGCGGCGCTCCGAGAGCGGCGGCAGCACCACAGCCACCAGCAGTGCAAACAGCAGCGTCGCCACGCTGGTCGCCAGCCCGACGCGCAATGACAGCGGCTCGAATACAAACTCGACCGTGTGCGGCCCCGGCGGCAGTGCCACCGCCCGGAACAGGAAGTTCGCCAGGTAGACCGGCGTCGGCTGGCCGTCCACGCGGGCGCGCCAGCCGCGATGGTACAGGTCCGTCAGCACCAGGAAGCCGCCGGGGCCGTCCGGCGTCTCGATGCGGAGCCGGTCGGACGACAGGTCGGTGATAGTGGCGGCCGGCGGCGGCGTCCCTTCCAGCGACTGGCCGAGGCGCGGGCGCACCAGCGGCAGCCCGTCAAACGGCCCTTCCTCAAGGATCACCTGGGTGTCGGCGTCGAACGGGCGGGCTGCCAGCCGCGCCAACGCCGATTCGTCGGCGCGCGTCCGGCGGACTCCCTCCGGCACCACGTAGGCGCGCGGGAACGCCCGGGTGTTCTCGAAGACCGCCACGCCGTCCTGCGACCAGATCTTCTGCAACTTCGCACGGTCCACCCCGAACAGCGACCGCACGCCGCCGCTCGCGCTCACCAGCCCGATGCCGAAGATGCGCGTCTGGCCGACTGGGTAGACCTGCCGCACCTCCACCCCGACGACGGACATCGGGGCCACATCAAAGCTGGCGCGGTAGACGTTCGTCTGGGTCGGCAGGCCGGACGGGTCCATGTCCGGTACGGTGCCGGCCAGTGGCGGGCGGGCATGGCGCAAGTGCGGGGCCACATCCGGCCGGTCGTAGGCGTTTTCGGCGGTGTGGACGCCAGCCAGCAGTTGCACCGTCTCGCGACGGCCGTCCGCGCCGAGCAGGTCGATCTCGGCAACCGGCGTGTCCTGCTCCACCTGCACCCCGTCAGAGAGCGTCGAGAAGACGCGCAGGCCGACAGCGGGATACGGGTCGATGCGGAACGCGCTCTGCCCGGTGCGGTTCGAGGCCGTGCCGGTGAACAGCGCGTTATACGGCCGGTACGCCGTGCCGTCCACGATCACGACGTCGCGCGGCGGGTCGGCCAGGACCACCTCGCGGACGCTCCAGAGGTCCAGCAGCACGTCTTCCTGGCTGTCCACCGACGACCAGAACTCGAAGTGCCGCTGCGTCCCCAGCGAGCTGTACCCCGCGATGGTCGGCACATCGCCGTACAGCAGCCGGTTCGGCTCCAGGAACTTGAGGGCCGAGTCGGCGAAGACGCGGGCGTCCGGGCCGCGCGTGCTCAGGAACTGCGTGACCGGGGCAGGCTCCAGCAGGGCCGCCGTGGACAGGCGCGGGTGGTAGTCGTACCCGAACGCCAACAGGTCGCCGGCCACCAGCAGCACCGCCAGCGAGGCCCAGACGGTCGCGCGGCGCGGCCAGCAGGCCCAGGCCGCCAGCAGCAGTGGCGTCACCACCAGCAGCACGAGGCTCAACGCCGTCTTCGGGTTGGCGGGGTCCAGGCCGTCCACCAACTGCTGGTAGACCAGCGTCCCGCTCAGCCACTCGTGCTCGTGGCGGGTGGCGATGTAATAGTCGTCGATCAGCTTGCGCCAGCGGACCGGGTCGGCCAGCAGCCGCGACCGCAGCCCGACGATCAGGTAGATGCTCACCGCCGAGAATGCCGCTGCCAGTAGTCCCGCGACCAGAGCCGACCGCGACCGCCGCCGGAGCAGCACCAACCGGTCCACGCCGAACGCCGCCAGTCCCGCCAGCGCGAACACGATCAGGTAGGCGTAGCGGCCCGGCGCGCGTAGCGACGAGAAGCCCGGCAGCGACCAGAGCAGCCGATGGATGTTCACGGGGCTTTGCTCGGCCAGCCCGACCATCAGCCCGACGACGGCCAGCAGCGCGAAGAATGGCGCGACCCGCCGGCGCGGCAGCAGCGTGCCGACCAGCGCCAACCCCAGCGGCAGGATGCCGACGTACAGGTAACTTTCCCACTGCTGCCAGAGCGTCACCCAGCGGCCGTCTGGCAGGCGGAACAGGTACGGTAGCACGACGGTCGCCAGGTTCTGCCAGCGCAGCGGCCAGGTGATCGCCAGGTCGTAGCCCAGGCCGGGGCCACGGTACGACATGCGCCCAAGCTCGAACAGCGGCAGCCACTGCGCGGCGGCGATGCCCAGCCCGATGCCGGCCACCAGCGCCGGTGCCCAGACCAGCAGCAGCAGCCGTTCCCACCAGCGCCCCGCAACCGGCCCGACGACGACACGGTAGGCGACGTACAACCCCAGGCAGACCAGCGTCATGAAGACCGGTTGGATGTGGACGGCCAGCGCCGCCATTGCCAGCGCGAGGCCGCCCGCGACGAGCCACTGTTGTCGCCGCCAGCCGGTCGCCCGGAGCGCCAGTTCGACACAGAGTAGCACCAGCGGCAGCCAGACGGCGCTCCGCACCACGTTCTCGTGCTGGATCTGCGCCACGAAGAAACTGCCGAAGGCGAACACGATGCTGCCGATCAGCGCCGCCACCTGCCCGACGCCGAGCACCCGCAGCAGCGCCAGCATGAACGCCCCGCCCATGAACAGGTGCAGCGCCCGCGAGACTTGCAGAAACGTGTCGGCGTTCAGGAACAGCGCCAGCAGTACGTTCGGCGGGTAGAGCATCCCAAGCTCGCCGTCCGCGAAGAGCGGGTAGCCGCCGAAGATCAGCGGTATCCACAGCGGCAGATGGCCGGCGTGGATCTGCCCCAGATACCAGCGCAGCAACGGCAGGTAAAACAGCTCGGTGTCGCGCTCGTAGAAGATCAGGCCACGGAACAGGTCGTCGCGGAACAACAGCAGCGTGCAGGCCAGAAGGACGAGCAGCGGCCAGAATTCCGCACGGCCGACGCGCCACGCATCGGCCAGCAGGTCACGCCGCACCGGCGGCGGCGCGTCATCGACTGGGGCCGCGTGCGGGGTTGCTGGCTGGGGGTGGGCAGACGCTCCCGTCACGCCACCCTCAGCGCACCGCCGTCTGTCTCGTCCGGGCGGCGGCCGGTGCCCCACCGGGCGTGCGCACTGGCACGGCAGCCGGCTGTACCCGCCGTCCGACCGCGAACACCGACAGCCCCCACGGCAGGCCCATACCCCGGGCCGGCAGCGCCTCCAGGCTCAACAGGTCGGCCAGAATGCGGTTGATCGGGGCCGGCGGCAGCCACAGGTCGGTGTCTTCGTGGCTCAGCTTGCGGTGCTCGAAGTACCGCTTGGCCGGTGCGAGCGGAAAGAGCAGAAAGTTGGCATACGTGGCGTGTTCCAGCCGGAAGCCGGCCGCTTCCAGCTTTTCCGACAACTCGTCACGGGTGTAGCGGTGCCGGGTATGGACAACCTCGTCGTGCGCGCCGCGAATCCAGTCGAATGCGGGCAGGCGGATCAAGGCGATGCCCCCGGGCCGAAGCACCCGGTGGATGTCGGCCAGCGCGGCACCGTCATTGTCGACATTGAGGTGATAGAGCACGTCGAAGCTGGTCACCACGTCGAAGGTGCCGTCCAGGAACGGCAGCGCGCCAATGGACGACCGTACTAGCCGTGGCAATTCGCGCTGTCGAGCCAGCCGCAGGGCGTCGGGGGACAGGTCCATGCCGGTGACGTGCCCGAACCGTTCCAGGTAGCGCGTCATGCCGCCGGAGCCACAGCCGGCGTCCAGGATGTCGAGCAGGCGACCGTCCTGGCCGTCTACCCGTGGCGGGTACCGCTGCAGGAGGGCCGCCGAGATGCGCCGCATGCCGACATACCACCAGTGCCGCTCTTCCTGAGCGAACATCAGGTCGTACTGTTCTCGTTCCATGATGGTGTGAGGGTGGCTAGCTGCCGCTGGCGAGGCGGGAGACGATCTCGGCAACACGCTCCACGTGCGCCATCGGCAGTTCGGGGTAGATCGGCAGCGACAAGGCCCGCGCGGCCAGCGCCTCCGTCTCCGGCAGCGACCCCTTCCCGAAGCCCAGGTCGGTGCAGGCCGGCTGCAGGTGACTCGGCAGCGGATAGTGGATGTCTGTCCCCACGCCGGCCGCGTTGAGCGCCGCCCGCAATTCGTCGCGGCCGTCCGTCTCGATGACGTACAGGTGATAGACCGGCTCGGCCCAGGACGCCGTGACCGGCGTCGCCACGCCCTTCAGCGCTTCGTCGTAGACAGCCGCCCGCTGCCGGCGCTCCTCGTTGGCCGCGTCCAGGTGGCGCAGCTTCACCCGCAGGATCGCCGCCTGTAGCTCGTCCAGCCGCGAGTTGATGCCGTGGCTCTCGCTGACGTACTTCTGCCGCCAGCCATACATGCGCAGCAGGCGCGCCCGGTCCGCGATGTCGTCGTCGTTGGTGGTCAGGCAGCCGCCGTCGCCGTACGCGCCGAGGTTCTTGGTCGGGTAGAAGCTGAACGCCGCCGCGTCGCCCATGCTGCCGACGCGCTTGCCCTTGTAGCGTGCACCGTGCGCCTGCGCGCAGTCTTCCATCAGCTTGATGCCGTGCAGATTGGTGACGGCGCGGATGGCGTCCATGTCAACCGGGTGGCCGAACAGGTGAACCGCCAGCACGGCCCTGGTCCGGGGGGTGATGGCGGCTTCGATCTTCGCCGGGTCGATGTTGCGACTGGCGCGGTCCACGTCCACAAAGATCGGCGTCGCGCCAGCCTCCCGGATCGCCACGACCGGCGGCATCCCGACGTTGGCAACGGTGATGACCTCGTCGCCCGGCTGCACCCCGAGTGCTTGCAACCCGATCCTGATCGCGTCGGTGCCGCTCGCCACGCCAACGCCGTGCTTCGCCTCGCAGTAGGCGCTGAACTCGGCTTCGAACGCCGCGTGCTCCTGCCCCTGGATGAACCAGCCGCTGGCCATGACCCGCAGCGCGGCCTCGTCAAGCTCCGGCTTGAGCGCGGCATACTGGGCCTTGGCGTCGAACATCGCAATGCGCGTCACAGCGGTATCAGCAGTATCAGCGGTCATCGAGCCACCACCAGATTGCCCCAGTACTTGTCGCGGTTCGCGCGGTAAAACGCCATCGAACGCTCCAGACCTTCACGCAGACTCGTGGTTGGCTGCCACCCAAGCGCGCGGTTGATTTTATTGAAGTCAGCGTAGACGCTGCCGATGTCGATAGCCTTCTTCTCCTCGGGGAATGGGACAAGACGGTAACTGCCAGAGCCGGCAATCTCGATCATCTGGTCGAGCAGATCGCGCAGGCTGATCGGCTCGGGGCCGCCCAGATTGAAGACCTCGCCGTTGGACACGTCCGACGCGCCGGCCCGCAGGAAGGCGTCGCAGGCGTCGTCCACATAGGTGAAGTCCCGCAACTGCGAGCCGTCTCCGAACAACTGGACCTCTTCGTCGTCCAGGATCTGCCGCAGGAACCAGCCGATAGCCGTCTGCCGGTTGTTTTTGACCAGCATCCTCGGGCCGTACGTGTTTGTGAGGCGCAGCGAGCAGGCGCGCAACCCGTACACGTTGTTGTAGAGGATGTGGTACCACTCGCCGGCCATCTTGTTGATGCCGTTGACGTCGGTAGGGTGGAGCAGGTGCTTCTCATCGACCGGCACGTAGTCCGGCCGCCCGTAGATCTGGCGGGTGCTGGCGAACACGATTTTGACGCCGGAATTGGTGCGCCGGCACGCTTCGAGCAGCGACAACTGCGCCCGGCAGTTGATATCCAGATCGGTGAACGGGTCGTGCATGCTGTCGATGTGGCTGACCTGTCCCGCCAGGTTGAAGATCACATCCTGATCAGCAACGAGGCGTTCCATCGCCAGCGCGTCGCGAACGTCCACGAGGCGCGTGGAAACCCGGTCCTCGATCGGCTCGATGTTGTAGCGGTTCGCGCCGGTCTCTTCGACCAGCGAGTCAACGAGCAGGACATGTGAGCCGAGGTCCACGAGTTGCTGGGCAAGGTTGGAGCCGATGAAGCCCAGCCCGCCCGTGACCAACACCCGCTTCCCCTCGTAGAAGTGCGGTCCTCGAAAGGGCATGTCAGGCCTCCCGGTGCGCCTGCCGTGACGACGTCCGCCGACGCAGCCCCCGCAGCAGCACGAGTTGAATCCAAAGGCGGATCAGGTCAATGCCAACGCGCCCGACCCGTCGGACGTTGAAGAACTGAGACGATCCGTAGGCGCGGTGGTAGTGGTGCACGGGCACTTCGGTTAGCGTGAAGCCGGCCTGCGTGATCTTGGTCATCAGCTCGACGCAGATGACGCCGCTGTCGCGCGTCAACTCTACCTCGTCGAAGACGTGCCGCCGAATGAGCCGCATGTCACAGTCTACGTCGCGGATCGGCAGGCCGAACATGCACCGTACAACGGTGTGGTACATGCGCCCGATGACGACCCGGTGGAACGGGTCGCCGCGCTTGATCTTGTAGCCCTGCACCACATCCACGTCGTCGCGGAGATGCTCCACCAGGAGCTTGAACTCGCGAGGGTCGTACTGGGCGTCGCCGTCGGTGTAACAGACCAGGTCTTTGGAAGCGTGCTCGAAACCGCTCCGCAGTGCGCCGCCGTACCCCCGATTCTTGACGTGCGTGACCACCCGCAATTTCGGGTAGCGCGACTGGAGGTCGGACAAGACCTCGGCGGTATGATCCGGGCTGCCGTCGTTGACGACGATGACCTCATAGTCGTCAGTCAGCGCCCGGAGGGTCCGGTCGGCGGTGACAACCATGCTGGCAATCGTGCCGGCGTCGTTGTAGGCAGGGAAGAAAGCAGAGATTGAAAGGGGCACGAGGCCACTCCGCGGCCCAGGCGTCGGGAAGACCTGACGCGGACAGGGCGAGGGTAACGGCGCGACGAGACCCGGTCACGCGGCGGCCGGAGGATACCAGAGGGGGCCAGGGGCGGCCAAACTTGGGCGAGGGCGAGGGGCGATGGAGTGCAAACTGAAGGGGCGCAATGAATTGCGTCCAGTTCATTGCGTCCACGGAGGCATGGCGGGGGCGTGTTGCGTTCCGTACCCGTCCTCGGGCGCGATGAATTGCACCCCTACAGTCGATTAGTTCCCCCTCTCCCACAAGTGGGAGAGGGGGCCAGGGGGTGAGGGTCGGACCCGGGCCAGGGGGTGAGGGTCGGACCCGGGCCAGGGGGTGAGGGTCGGACCCGGGCCAGGGGGTGAGGGTCGGACCCGGGGCAGGGGGTGAGGGCAGGATGGGGTTCTGGGCGGCGCACGGCGTCGCCAAGTCAGGCTATCCTAGTAGCGACCCTCGCACACCAGGAAACTGCTGGATGACGACCACCCCTCGCATCATCACGGAGCGCCTGCTGCTGCTCGCCCTGGACGCCGAAACGCTCGATGCATGGATCGCAGGCGAGCGGGGGCGGCTGTCGGCGCTGACCGGCGCAACCTTCCCCGAGCCGCTGGCCGCGCCGCCGCTGATGGAGGACGCCCTGCCGTACATGCGCGACCAACTGCGCGCCAACCCGGCCGATGTCGGCTGGTGGCCCTGGCTGATCGTGGTGGCAGCGACGGGGGAGGCCGTCGGCTCGCTAGGGCTGACCGGCCGGCCCGCAGAGGACGGCACGGTCCTGATCGGCTACGCGCTGTACCCCCAGGCCGAAGGGTACGGCTACGCCACCGAAGCGGCGCAGGCGCTCGTCGGCTGGGCACTGGCGCAGCCGGGCGTGCAGGCCATTCGCGCAACGATTCCGGTCGCGCATGCGCGGTCGCTGAACGTCGCGGCGCGGCTCGGCATGCAGCGGGTCGGCACGGTGCACGACGACGACGTTGGCGTGCTCGGCGTCTTTGAGACGCGCCACGCCGTTGGCACCCCCCTGAACCGACCTGAAAGTCACTCCGCACCCCAAAGTCACTCGGCACCCGAACGGCACCCCGCGCACGGTATCCTCGGCCAGTAGCAGCGCAGAGAACTCCGGCGACCTTGAAGGAGGGCGCAACATGGCGACGTTCATCTTGCTCAGCACCCTGACTGACGACGGTGCCCAGACCATCCAGGACGACCCGCAGCGCATCCTGGCCGTCAACGATGAGCTCTCGCGGATGGGCGTGCAGGTCAAGAGCCAATGGGCCGTGCTCGGCGCGTACGACTTCGTGAGCGTCGTCGAGGCCAATGACACGCTGACCATCGCGCGAGTGTCGGCCATCCTGGCGTCGCGCGGGTCGGCACGGTTCCTGACCATGCCGGCCATCCCGATCAACGAGTTCATCGCCGTGATGGAAGAACACGGCGCTGACGGCTGACGCCGGCCCCGCCGATCTTCAGCCGGCCGATGGACAGTCGGAAGTGGCGCATCCACCTGCCCGCCCGGACACCCGCCGCGCCTCACCCTAATCAGACGGATATCACGCGCCGTTTCAGCGATCCCCGCGTTGCCGCCTTGCGCTCTTGGCCTCTCCCTCTGTGTCTCGCGCAGATGCTGTGAAGTTGGACAATGCTAGATAGTGAGCGACCGATCATGACGATCCCGCAGACCCGCCCAATGATTTTGCTGCTCGGCCCGCCGGGTGCCGGCAAGGGTACCCAGGCGCGCTTTCTGCACAACACGCTGGCGATCCCCCACGTTGCCAGCGGCGATCTGCTGCGCGAGCATCGGCGGCGCGGGACGGCCCTTGGACTGGCGGCGCAGGAGTTCATGGATCGCGGCGATCTGGTACCGGACGAGATGGTCGTGAAAATGGTGATGGACCGCCTCCAACGGAGTGACGCCGTCCGTGGCGCGCTGCTGGACGGCTTTCCGCGCTCGTCCGTGCAGGCCAGCACCCTGGACGCGCTCCTTGCCGAGCGCGGCAGCGTGGTGCAGACGGCGCTGTACCTGGATGTGCCGACCGAAGTGCTGGTGCAGCGCATTGCCGGCCGCTGGCTCTGCCCCAGCTGTCAGGCGACCTACCCTAGCAAGGCCCACACGACGGCGGCGCCCGGCGACGGCCGTTGTGTGGACTGCAAAGACCTGCTGTACCAGCGCCCGGATGATCGGCCGGAGGTGGTGCAGCAGCGGCTGGAGGTCTACCTACGGGAGACGTTACCGGTGGTGGAGCATTACACGGAGCGGGGCGTCCTGGTCCGCGTTGACGGCGGTCGGGCCATCGACCGGGTGCGAGCAACCCTCTGCACGAGCCTGGGCGGTGCGGTGCGGGGCCACCACCATGATCGCTGGCATCTGTACATCAGCAGCCGGCTGCGGGCCGATGATGTCAGTGGCCCGTGGCAGGGGCGGACCCTCTGCGGCCGGCGCGTGGCCGACCGCACCGGCCACCGGCGCGGCGGGGAAGCGGACTTCCTGTCGCACTCCTGCCGGCATTGCTACCAGGAGCTACGGCCACGCCAGCGCCCGATCTTGGAGTTGCCGGTGCGGCGAGCAAGCCAGCAGGCCAGCACCGAGCAGGCAAGTTCGTAGCCGGCCTGCCGGCGCGTCGAACGCGGACGAATACGGCCCAGATACAGGAGGGGGCAGCCTCACGCGAGATGCGGATACCATCATGCAGGCTGGGGTACATGCAGTCCACTGTATGCAGCGGCAGCCACCACTGACCGCCCGCCCCGCCGGATGTTGCCCGGAGTGATCCGCCCATGCGTCTGCTCGTCGTGAACCCGAACACCAGTACCGAGATGACCACGGCCATCCAGCGTGCGGCTGACGCGGCGGCCGGGCCGGGGTGTGTGGTCGAGACGGTGCAGGCGACGGCTGGTCCGCGCAGCATCGAAGGCGTCTTCGACGAGGCGACCAGCCTGATGGGCACGCTGGAGTGGGTGGTGCGCCGCGACGACGTGGACGCGTACGTCTTCGCATGTTTCAGCGCCCACCCCGTCATCGACGCCGCCCGCGAATTGTCCCGGAAGCCGGCGCTGGGCATCGCGGAGGCCGGGATGACGTTGGCGAACCTCCTGGGGCACCGCTTCAGCGTGGTGACGACCTCGCCACGCTGGAAGCCGCTGCTGGAGGACGCCGTGCGGAAGTACGGCTACGAGTCGCGGTGCGCGTCCGTGCGGTCGTCCGGGCTGGCGGTGCTGGACCTGGACGCCCTGCCGCACGAAGACGTCGTGGACACGCTGGTGACGGAGGCCCGCCGGGCCGTGCGCGAGGACGGCGCGGAGTCCATCGTGCTGGGCTGCGCCGGCATGGCCGACCTGGAAGCCCGCCTGCGCGACGCCCTGGACGTGCCGATCATCGAGAGCGTGGCAGCCGGGGTCACGCTGGCCGCGTCGCTGGTCCGGCTCGGGCTCGCCACGAGCAAGGTCGGCGTGTATCAGCCGGTGCTCCCGCGCGAGGTGGACGGGCTGCCGGCGCTGTTTCGGAAGGTGTACGACTCCCCGCCCGCGTAGGCGACTCGGGCTAGCAGGCGGCACACAGGCACACCGGGCGTGGCCTGCTCCGGGGCACTGACGACGCCGTGCCGGCCGCCGGTAGGGAGCGCGGCACGCTTCTCGCAACCGCCGGTTGCGGGCGGGCTGCCGCCAGGAAGGTTGACCATGCCCCCACGCTCCGCGCATCATGCCCTTGTAGCGTGTACCGTAGCGCAGAGCGTCCCACTGCCCGGATCGAACACCGCCGCGACGGGAGAGCCTCAATGAAACGCCAGAGCATTGCTGATGTCGCAGCACGGCTGACTGCCCCCGGCCTCCCAGAGTTGCCCAACGGTGGGCACGAGGCCGTGTCATTGGTTGTACGTGGCGGCGAATTGATCGCCGTGGTGCCAGCGGGAACTGACGATAGCGCTGTGGAAGCCGCGGCTGTCGTGCTGCGCGGCACGTTGCGCCTGGAGGACGAGCGCGTGCTGACGTTCCAGGTGAGCGTCGGCCCGGACAGCACGAACTTTGAGGATGTCCGAGCGAGCCTGCACCCCGTTCACCACGACCCCTCGGGCGCAGCCGGCCCGCGCCTGACCGCCCACGACATCATGTCGCGCGAGATCGTGACCATCGGCGCGGACATGCTGGTGGAGGACGCGGCGAAGCTGCTCGCGTACCACAACATCAGCGGGATGCCGGTCGAAGACCCAGACGGCAAGGTCGTCGGCGTCGTCAGCGAGGCGGACGTGATCGGGCACATCGGGGCCACCGTCTCGGAGGTGATGAGCGAGTCTATCATCACGGTGACTGAGGACACGACGGTGGAGCAGATTGCGACGCTGATGGAGACGCACCGCATCAAGCGTGTGCCGGTGATGCGCGACGGGTCATTGAGCGGCATCGTGAGCCGGTCAGACATCGTGCGGGCCATCGCCACGCCCGTGTAGCGCGAAGACGGGCGTGGCGCAGCCAGTCAGCCGTCAACTCATTACGTCATCTTTCGCAGGCTCAGGATGACATTCATGTGATCGAGGCTCCGGTCACCATGCGCTCATGCGTCTCCCGCCGACCAGCGCACACGGGCATATCCGAAGCCCTCGCCCCCACCCCTCTCCCGCAAGTGAGAGAGGGGTTGGGGCGAGGGCTTCTGCGTGCGCGGAGGGACTCTAGCAGGTGGGCTCGACCTGCCCGATCATGCGCTCATCGGTCGCGGCATCAGCGTCAAGGCGGTAGGCCATCGAGCGCAACGCGCCCGCGACCAGCAGGCCCGCCGTGGACACCGACACCGCCGACCGGGTTCCCGTGGCCTGCGGTCCCAGCCAGGCGACGCGCCTTGCCGCCTGGTCACTGGTGATGCCGTCGCGGCTGTCGTAGCCCCAGATGGGCGCGGTGATGGCAAGCGCAATCAAGAAGCCCATCAACAGGGCGGCGATGGCAAGGTCGCTCATGGCGAACTCCCCCAGGTGAACGGCGCCCTACACGGCCCGAGCTAACTGCCGATCATGCTGCGTCTGCACGCGGGCGCCGCCGTCGAGCAGCGATGCCAGCGTCCGCAGCGCGTTCGCCAGGAGTACCCTCGGAGATGGCTGTTTGCCCTGTACGGACTTCACCAATCGATCATGCTTCGCCTCGGCGAGGCGCTCCGCATGAATGGTGTTAGCCAGTTCTCCCAACGTCCAGGCGTGCTCTTGCGACATACTGGTTCACTCCCTCTAGCGACCCGCCCAACAGTGCGTCGCGCGGTTGCCATCCACCTACAAGGATAGGACGGACGTTCGACGGCCGCGCGACGTGAAGCACGGGTTTCCGGGTCACGGATTTCCGTGAGACGGAGCGCGCTCGTTCCCGTAGGCCTGAAAGCTCCGGGACGCTCGGCCACCACAGCCTGGAGAACAGCCAGGCAGGGCTGATTGGTTGCAGATCCGACCCCCGGATTCGGTGTCAGACCGCCAGGATGCCCCACTCGGTGGCGCGGCGCAGCGCCTCCGTCCGGCTCCGAACTTCGAGCTTGCCGTAGATGCTCCGCAGGTGCGACTCGACGGTGTTCTCAGAGATGCTGAGGGCCGCCGCGATCTCCTTGTTCGGCGCGCCGGTCGCCAGCCGCCGCAGCACCGCCAGTTCGCGCGGGGTCAGCCGCTCCGCCGCCGAGCCGCCCCGGTGGACGCCGCCTGCCAGCTTCGTCGCCACTGACGGCGTGAAGTACGAGCCGCCGGACGCGACCGTCTGGATCGCCACCCGTAGCTCGTCGGCGCCGATATCCTTCAGTAGATAGCCGCGTGCGCCGGCTCGCACCGCTTCCAGCACGATGTCGTCAGGGGCCGTGGACGACAGCACGATGACGCCGATGGTCACGCGCTCGGCGTGCAGCCGGCGGATCGCCTCCAGGCCGTCAAGGCCGGGCATGTTCATGTCCATCAGCACCACGTCGGGCGACAGGTCCAGCGCCAGCCGGATCGCCCCCGCGCCGTCCTCAGCCTCGCCCACCAGCGACACGCCCGGCATCGCATCGATCATCCGTCGGACGCCCTGCCGCACCAACGTATGGTCGTCGGCCAGCAGCACCCGCACTAGGGCCGTCGCCTCGGCCGGCTGGGCAGCAGGCGCATCCGGCACGCTGATCCGGATGCGGGTGCCCCAACCGGGGCTGGCGTCTACGTCCAGGTCTGCGCCGATCAGCGTGGCCCGCTGCCGGATGCCGCTCAGGCCGAAGCCGCCGTCTGGGTTCGCCGAACGCGCGCCGACCTCGAAGCCGCGCCCGTCATCCTCGATCAGCAGGCGCACGGCGCGGTCGGTGTAGGCCAGCACCACGCGGACCCGCCGGGCGCGGGCGTGCTTGCGGACGTTCGACAGCGCCTCCTGGGCGATGCGGAAGAGCGCCGCCTCGACCTCTGGAGCGAGCGGATGCGGGTCGCCCTGGACCGCGCACTCGCTGTCCTCGACCGCGCCGCCCTGCTCCAGTGAGCGGACCTCCGCCGCCAGGGCTTCGGGCAGCGACTGGCGCTCTAGCGAGGCTGGCCGCAGCCGCCAGATGGCGTGGCGCGCCTCTTCGACGGCTCGGTGGGCAAGGTCGCGCGCGTGCCCCAGCCGCCCGACCACGCGCGTCGGGTCGTTGACGGCCAGATTCTGGAGCGCGTCCAGTTCCATCGACACGGCGATCAAGCTTTGCGCCAGGCTGTCGTGGATCTCACGGGCCAGCCGGTTGCGCTCCTCGCTGGCAGCCAGTTCGCGGGCGCGCTCCATCAGTCGGGCGTTCTCGATAGCCACGGCGATCTGGTCGGCCAGCGTCTCCACGAACGGTACTTCGTCCTCGGTGAAGCTGCCCGGCTGCTCGCTCTCCAGGCCCAGCACGCCCAGCACCCGCCCCGCCACCTTGAGCGGCACGTCAAGCTCAGAGCGCGTGTGCATGCCCGGCCCTTGCACGAAGTGGGGATTGGCTACGGTGTCGTTCGACAACTGGGTCAGGCCGGTCGTGACGGCCCGGCCGCACATGCCAGTGCTGACGTGCTGGCGCGCGCCGTTCGGGATGTGCTCCGCGCCGACGTTGCCGGCGGCCATCACCAGCCAATCGCTGTTGCCGGGGTCGCGCAGCATGATGCCGACGCTCCGATAGCCGAAGCGGCTGGCGAGCAACTCGGTCGTCTCGCACAACAGCTCTTGCAGGTCCAGGATGGACGTGACCTTGCGAGCAATCTCGGTGACGGTGGCGAGGCGGCGGCTGCGGCTGCGCTCGGCGTGCATCAGCGCGGCGTTCTCGATGACGATGGCAAGCTGGGCGGCCAACACCTCCAGGAGCACCGTGTCCTCGGGCGAAAAGTCGTCCAGGCGGTCGCTGTCGGCCTCCAGCATACCGATCAGGCGGTCGCGACCCTGCAACGGAATCAGGATGGCCGAGCGGATTCCGTGATCGGCCCAGGCCCAGCAAAAACGCGGCTCGGCGGCCACGTCCGGCACCACGATGGTGCGCCCCTCGGCGGCGGCCCACCCCGACACACCGCTTTCGCCAATCCGGCTCGTCATGCCGAGCAGCCGCTCGTCGAAGCCGTGGTCGCGCCCGTGCGCCGACCGCACCACCAGATCTTGGCCCTCGCACAGCATGATCGTCGTGTAGAAGAAGTCGAAGCGGTGCGTGATAAGCCGGGTGATGTGCTCGATGAGCTGTTGCGGATCGAGGATGGTCGTGAGCGTACGCGCCAGTTCCCCGATCAGCCGCAACCGTTCCTCCGGACTCTGGTGTGCCGGGCGAGGGTGCGGGTGAACGTGCTCGTGGTCGTGGGCGGGCGGTGAGATCATCGGCCCTGGTGCCTTCTGGTGCCTGCGCGCTACGGCGGATCGCGAGAACGGCCCCGAGGCCTCGCACAAGATGGTAGGGGCCGGCACTACGCGCGATCAACGTGGCGAGCGGCGACACGGGGAGGCGGCGCAACCAACACGGCACGCGGGCCATAGACGGTCACCATGAATTGCGCCCCTACAACGTACTCCGAGCGTCGTACGAGCGTGCCCCTCTACAGTCCGCTCACCCCGACTACCGCGCCCACCACCAGCAGCCACAGCGGGTTCCAGCGCGTGCGCCAGACCACCACCGCCACCGCCAATGTCAACGCCACCTTCGCGATGGTGTCATCTGCGGCACGGGCGCTCACGAAGCCGCTCGCCAGCATCAACCCGACCACAATCGGCACCAGGCCGCCCTGCGCCGCCCGCAGCCAGCGTGCGCCCTCCAGCCGCTTGCGAATGCGCGACATGCCGAACGCCAGCAGGGCCGGTGGCAGTGCCAGTCCGAGCGTCGCCACCACGAAGCCCGGCAGGCCGGCTACCCGCCAGCCGATCAGTGACACGAACAGCCCGTTCGGCCCCGGCGATGCCTGCGCCAGCGCGACAAGGTCCGCAACCTCCGGTGCGGACATCCAGCCGTGGACCTCAACAGTCTGGCGGTAGACCTCCGGCAGCGACGCCTGCATCCCGCCGACCGCCACCAGCGCCAGATGCGCGAACGTGACGAACAGGTCAACCAGCGTCCAGAAATCCGCGTCTACCATCGGAGCCGCCACGCTGCCAGGATGCTGACCGGGGCCAGCACCAGCATCACCGTGAACAGCGGCCAACGCAGCAGCCCGATGGCCACGAACGCGCACCCGAGGATCGCCAATCCGAGCAGCGACAGCCGCAGTTTCTCGATCATCTTCATGGCCGTGCCCAGGAACAGCCCAGCCGCCGCCGCCGCGACCCCGCCAATGGCGCTGTCAATCAACGGGACGCCGCCGAACAAGTCGTAGAGCAGCCCGAGGCTGAAGATGATGAGCAGTGGCCCGAGCATCAGACCGCTGATCGCCAGCACCGACCCGAGGCCGCCGTGGAAGCGATCTCCCAGCATGATGGACACGTTCCCGACGTTCGGCCCTGGCAGCACCTGACACAACGCCAGGATCTCGGCGTAGTCGCGGTCGTCGAACCAGCCGCGCTCTTCGACGATCACGCGGCGCGCCCACGGCCCGACGCCCCCGAAGCCGCACACCCCGATCCTAAAGAAGGTCAGGAACAGGCCAGAGCGCGTCGGGACGGCCCGCAACGGCCCCGCCAGGGGGACAGGCTCGGGAGTGGCTGCGGTCGGGAGATCGGGCACGCGGTCGGTCGCTCCATCCACGGGGGTTGCGCGCCCGAAGGATACCCCGGCCGAGGAGGTGCTGCCGGCGCGTTCCCCTCACCCCCGACCCCCAGCCTCCCTCACCCCCCAGCCCCCTCTCCCCCAAGTGGGAGAGGGGGCCAGGGGGTGAGGGTCGGACCCGGGCCAGGGGGTGAGGGTGCGCCGGGCGGCGGCCTAGCCGAACGGGCAGGTTCGGGGCCGCTCGTTCGGCTGATGTGGCGGCCGTCGCCGGATCCGCATCATGTCTTCACACGCTGAGCGCCGCACACAGACGCTCGCACAAAGGTGAGGACATGACTGCACACGACACCAACAGCAAAAGCACCTCGGGCGGCACCGCGCTTGCCGCCTTCTCCGACGCCCTGGCCGACGCCGTCGCCGAGGCTGGACTGAGCATCGTCCGCATCGACGGGCGCAGCCGGCAGGCCGCCAGCGGCATCGTCTGGTCGGCAGACGGCATCATCGTCACCGCTGACCATGTGGTCGAGCGCGACGATGACCTCCAGGTTGGCCTGGCCGACGGCACGACGCTGAAGGCGCGGCTCGTTGGGCGCGACCCGGCCACGGACCTTGCCGTGCTCAAGGTCGAGGCCACCGGCCTGACGCCGATCCGCCAAGCTGGCCCTGCCCGCATCGGCAGCCTCGCGCTGATCGTGGCGCGGCCCGGCCCGGACCTGATGGCGAGCCTCGGAACCGTCAGCGCCGTCAGCGGCCCGATTCGGACCCGCCACGGCGGCACCCTTGACGGCCTGATCGCTACTGACGCGACCTTCTACCCCGGCTTCTCGGGCGCGCCGCTGATCGTGGCGAACGGCGGCGCGGTCGGGCTGGCGACCTCCCGGTTCCGGGGCGGGCGCGGCAACGGGGTGGTGATTCCGCTGGGCACCATTGAGCGCACCGTGGCGGCCTTGAGCGCGCACGGCCGGATTCGGCGCGGCTTCGTCGGCATCGGCAGCCAGCCGGTGCAGCTACCTGCAGCCCTGCGCCAGCAGCTAGGCCTGGGCGACCAGGAGACGGGATTACTGATGGTCAGCGTCGAGGAGAACGGCCCGGCCGCACAGGCTGGTCTCTACATCGGGGATATTGTGGTCGCGTTTGCGGGCACGGTGGTGCGCGACCCGTCCGAACTGCGCGACCTGCTCGGCTCGGACCGGGTGGGGCAGCCGGCGACGCTCAAGATCGTGCGCGGCGGCCAGCCGCAGGAACTAACCCTGACGGTCGGCGAGCGCGCCTGACCAGGAGCCCTCACCCCCGACCCCTCTCCCCCAAGCGGGAGAGGGGCTGGGGGTGAGGGCAAAAGGCATACGGTCCAGCACGGGACGGTTACGAGTGAGTGAGCGAGCAATAGCACGGCACAGGTCGCGCCAAACTCGCCAGAGCAGGGACTGAACAATCATGGCGGCACAGGACTACCTTCAAGAGCTTGAGCGCGAGACGGACCGACTCGTGCAGCGCATCGCACCATCGGTCGTTGGGGTGCGGGCGGGGCACGGCCAGGGGGCCGGCACCATCTGGCGCGCGGACGGCCTGATCGTCACGAATCACCACGTTGCGCCGTACGACCGCGCCGACGTGACCTTCGCGGACGGCAAGACGCTCTCTGGCCGGGTCATCGCGCGGGACCAGCCGAACGACCTGGCCGTGATCAGCGTCGGGACCGGCGGCCTGCACGCCGCCACCGCCCGCACGACGCCGGTCCGCACCGGCGAACTCGTCATCGCGGTTGGACACCCGTTCGGGGTGCGCTACGCCGTGGCGACCGGCATCGTGTCGTCGGCCAGCGTCGTCATGGCGGGCGCGGAGGGCATCGAGCGCCCGATGATCCGCGCCGACGTGGCCCTCGGGCCGGGCAACTCGGGCGGGCCGTTGATCGACGCCATCGGGCGCGTCGTCGGCATCAATGCGATGGTCGGCGGCGGCATGGCCCTGGCAATTCCGAGCACACTGGCCGAGTGGCTGGTGCAGGCCGGCATCGCACGGGCCGCCGCGTGACG